>NZ_JBVHYH010000049.1:62191-68933 GCF_055569135.1 Kitasatospora sp. NPDC029367 | reverse complement strand
GGGGGGGGGGGGGGGGGGGGGGGGGGAGGGGGGGGGGGGGGGGTTTTTTTCCCCCCCCCCCACCCCCCCCCCCCCCCCCCCCCCCCCCCCCTCCCCCCCAACCCCCCCCCCCCCCCCCCCCCCCCCCCCCCCCCCCCCCACACCCCCCCACCCCCCCCCCCCCCCCCCCCCCCCCCCCCCCCCCCCGGAACCGGGGGCGCTACTCCTGGAGGAAGGTCTCGCTGAAGCTGGTGCCGCCGGAGCCGAGGCCACTGGTGGTGGCCTCGTAGCCACTGTTGGAGCTGGGGTCGAGGGCGACCGGGCTGAACGAGCCGAGGGACTTGCCGTTGACGGTGGCCGAGGTGAAGTTCAACGTCCCGAAGTCGGGGTAGGCGCCGGTCGGCGACTCGATGATGACCTCGGCGCTGGTCCGCTGGGCGCTGGTGGACTTGGTGGTGGTGTAGGTCCAGCCCTTGGAGGAGTCGGTCAGCTTGAGGGTGTACCGGCTGCTGCCGGCGTAGGTCACCGAGGCGCTGATGTGGTCGCCGGCCGACACCGGGTACGAACTGAGGCTCAGGTAGACCGGGGCCGCCGGGTACATCTCGTACCAGGCCTGGTTGACCGGGCTGCCGCTGGAGCAGTCGGTGGCCACCCCGGTCTGCTCCACGCTGGAGGAGCCGTACCCGTCGATGCCGACCCACGGGGCGTAGAGGTCGTTGGTGGAGTTGCAGGTCGCGGCGGGCTCGGTCCAGGACGCCGAGACCGAGCTGAAACCGCTGCCGGTCGCGGCGTAGCCGCCCCAGTTGTAGCCGTTGGTGTTGTACGAGAGGGGGCGGAAGGCGAGCCCCTGGACGGCTGCCGCGGTGCTGGGGGCGGCGGGGGCGGCCAGCGAGGTGGCGGCGGCCGCGAGGGTGACGACGCGGACCAGGAATCTGCGCATGGTGGCTCCTTCGTGAGGGGACGAACAGGAGCGCACGCGCCAACGATGGCCTTGGGGGCGGCCGTTGACGGGTGGCAGTACAGCTTGAGCCGACTGTCATGACCGGGGCAAGAGGATCAGGGGGAAGGTTGGCCAAGCCATTGCACGGTCGAGTGCACTTCTTGACGAACCGTCCGAGCCACCAACCGACCGCGCCCCGGCGGCAGTTGCTCGACGGGGCGCGGTACGAACCGGGGCGGAAGGGGATCAGGTCACCCGGACCGGGCGGACCTCGACCAGGTCGCCGGGCGCGGCCGGCATCCAGCGGGCCCAGGCGACGGCCTCGGCCTCGTCGGCCACGTCGATCACCCAGAGACCGCCGAGGTGTTCGTGGCCCTCGCGGTAGGGGCCGTCCGAGACCGGGGTCTGCGCGCCGCCCGGGATGCCGCCGGGCACCACCAGACGGGCGCTGCAACTGCGGCGCAGGCCGCCGCCGTAGCGGACGGTGACGCCGGCCTCGTGCAGCGCCCGTCCGAACCGCGCGTGGGCGGCGTCGAGTTCGGCCTGCTCGGCCTCGCCCAGTCCGTTCCAGACCCGCTCGTCGCCGTGAATGAGCAGGGTGTATTCCATCGTTCCCTCTTCTCCGTCCAGCTGCTACATCTGTCGGCTCGCCAGCCGGGCGAAGAGCCCGTCCCGGTCGGCCAACAGCTCCTCGTACCGGCCCTGCTGCACCACCCGGCCCTGGTCCATCACGATGATCCGGTCGGCCTCGGCGACGGTGGACAGTCGGTGGGCGATCACCACCCGGGTGGCGTTGAGTCTTCGGGTGGATTCGGTGACGAGCCGCTGGGTGGGGTTGTCCAGGGCGCTGGTGGCCTCGTCGAAGAAGACGATGCGGGGCCGGGAGACCAGGGCCCGGGCGATCATCAGGCGCTGGCGCTGGCCGCCGCTGAGGGTGCTGGTGCCCTCGGACAGCACGGTGTTCATGCCCATCGGCATGGCGGCGATGTCCTTGTCGATGCCGGCCATCTCGGCGGCGGCCCAGGCGTCGTCCAGGGTGTGGTTGGTGGAGCCGACGATGTTGGCCTTGATGTCCCCGGCGAGCAGGGCGCCGTTCTGCAGGACCACCCCGCACTGGCGCCGGACCGCGGAGACCTCCAGCTCGCCGAGGTCCTGGCCGTCGTAGAGCACGGTGCCGCTCTCCGGGCGCTCGAAGCCGAGCAGCAGCCGCAGCACGGTGGACTTGCCGCTGCCGGACGGCCCGACCACGGCGACGAACTCGCCGGGCTCGATGCTCAGGGTGACGTCCTGGAGGGCGGCCGGGCCGTCCTCGCCGTAGCGGAAGGTCACATGGCTGAGGCCGAGGCGGCCGGAGAGGTCGCCCGGGTCGGCCTTGCTGTCGTCGACCTCGGGCTTCTCCTCCAGGATCGGCCGCAGCCGCTCCAGCATCGGCACCACGCCCATCGCGGTGACGGCCGCGGAGGTGAACTGGAGGCTGGAGGCGATCAGCAGGTTGAAGGCGGTGAAGAAGGAGAGGAAGACCGGCACCGGGACGTCGCCCTCCAGCGGCCCGGCGATCACGCCGAACACCACCACCGAACAGACCAGCGGGAAGCCCGCGTTGAAGGTGGTGACGGCGTTCTGCACCCGGCGGGAGGAGGCGGCCAGGCCGCGGCCCTTGCCGAGTTCGGCGGCCCACACCCCGAACACCCGGTCCTCGGCCGCCGTGACCCGCAACTTGGGCACGGCGGTGAGGAGTTGGAAGACCCGGGCGGACATGGCCTGCTCGTGGGAGTACAGCCGGCGCTGCCAGCGGACCTCCAGCCGGCCGGCGGCCAGGCCGACGCCCACGCCGACCAGCACCAGCAGGGTGGCCAGGCCGGCCAGCCGCAGGTCGTAGAAGTAGACCAGGACGAGGTTGGCCAGGCCGGTCAGCAGCCCCAGGGTCGCCGTGGTCATCATCCCGGAGAGGGTCTCCTGGGCGGCGCTGACGCCGAGCACGGTGGTGCCGAGCTCACCGGTGGAGTAGTTGGCGAAGAACGGCGCGGGCAGCGAGAGCAGCCTGGTCCAGACGCCGACCTGCATCGCGGCGGTGGAGCGGCTCTCGATCCGCAGCACGGCGATGTTCTGCACGATGGAGAGGGCGGCGACGGCCATCGCGGAGCCGATGACGACCAGGGCGCCCTCGGTGATCAGGTTGCGCTGGGCGTGGGCGACGAAGGTGCCCAGCACCTCGCCGGTCATGATCGGGACGAGCAGCCCGATCAGCGCGACCAGGGCGGCCATCCCGGTGAACATCCACAGGTCCTGCCGGTTGTTGCGCAGGCCGAAGCGGAGCAGGGCGGAGACGGAGCGTACGGCGGAGGGCAGCGGCCGGTAGAGGACGGTGGCCTTGTTCTGCAGTTCGGCGGCGAGCTTCGGGGTCAGCGGGGTGACGCTGCCGCCCTCGGCGAGCACGTAGCCGGTGCCGAGCGGCAGCAGGGCGACGGGGGCGCCGGTCTTGCGGTAACCGACCATCGCGCCGAGGTCGTCCCGCCACCAGGTGCCGTCCAGCCGGACGGAGCGGGTGCGCACGTGCGAGGCCAGGGCGATCGCCTGGAGCCGGTCCAGCCGGTGGTGGTGGCCGGTGCCGGCCACCGGGGCGGTGACGCCGAAGCCCTCGTGGGCGGCGACCAGCCGGGCGGCGGCCAGGGTGGGCTCGTCGCCGGTGGCGTCGCCGATCCGCAGCCGGGAGGAGGTGTCGCGCAGGATGGTCTCGAAGCCGCGCGCGGAGTCGGCGAGGGTGCCGGCGTCGCGCTCCTGGCGGGCGGCGATCTGCTCGGTCTCGGTGTCGCGGCGGCCCTCGATCCGGCGGTCGACGGTGTCCAGCAGCCGCCCGCAGTGGGCGGCCAGACGCTCCCAGAGTCCGCCCTGGTCGAGCAGTTCGCGCGGGGAGCGGGCCCGGACGGTGGCCGGGCCGGCGGCGACCAGCCAGTCCCGTTCGGTCAGCAGGACCTCGGCGCCCTCGGTGAGCTCGCCCGTCGCGCCCTCGGGCGCCTCGACGGTGCCCTGCTCGACCCGCACCCACTGGAGGCCGTCCACCGAGCGCAGGGCCTGGCCCTTCTTGAGGGCGGTCGGCCCGGCCGGGTCGAGCGGGGTGAACTCGCGCGGCGGCAGGGTGTCGCGCAGCGCGCCGGCCAGCGCGGTGAGGCCGCGGGCCAGGCCGGCCAGGAACTGGTCGGCGGCGAGCCGCGGTCCGTCCTGCTCCCGGCTCCGGTCGGCGGCCGGCGTCTCGACCCGGGAGGCGGGGAGGAAGGCCGCGTCGGCGCCGAGCACCGGGCGGGCGACGATGCCCCGGCGGGCCCCGTCGGCGGCCGCGCCGGGTACCAGGGTGCCCGCCTCGATCCGGCAGAGGAAGTGCCAACGCCCCTGGGGCGCACCGGAGTCGAGCCGGACGGCGAACAGGTCGACGGCCCCGGAGCGGACCAGCAGCAGCTGCCCGGGGTCGTCCAGCACGAGGTAGCGTTCGGACCGCGCCTCGGCCGCCTCGGTGAGGGCGGGCGAGAACGCCTCGGTGGACAGACTCACAGTTCGTCCTCCTCCTCGCGGCGCGCGGACTCGATCAGCGCCGTGTAGTGCCCGCCGAGCGCCAACAGCTCGTCGTGGGTGCCGCGTTCGACGATCGAGCCCTCGTGCAGCACGATGATCTCGTCGGCGTCGCGGACGGTGGAGAGCCGGTGGGCGATGATCAGGCAGGCGCAGCCGCGGCGGCGCAGGTTGTCCATGATCACCCGCTCGGTCTCCGGGTCGAGCGCGCTGGTCGCCTCGTCGAGCACCAGCAGGGTCGGCTCGCCGGCCAGCGCCCGGGCCAGCTCCAGCCGTTGGCGCTGGCCGCCGCTGAAGTTGCGGCCGCCCTCCAGGACCGGGCTGTGGATGCCGCCGGGGCGGGTCATCACGGTGTCGAAGACGGCGGCGTCGCGCAGCGCGGCGGTGACCGCCTCGTCCGGGACGTCGTCGTTCCAGAGCGTCAGGTTGTCCCGGACGGTGCCCTCGAACAGCGAGATGTCCTGGTCGACGTAGGCCAGTGAGGAGGCCAGCACGGTACGGGAGATCTCCTCGCGCGGGCGCCCGTCGAGCAGGATCCGGCCGGACCACGGGGCGTACAGGCCGGTGAGCAGCCGGCCCAGGGTGGACTTGCCGCTGCCGGAGCCGCCGACCACGGCGACCCGGCGGCCGGGGACGACGGTCAGGCTGAGGTCCTTGATGATCGGCTCGGAGAGCGGGCTGTAGCCGAAGCGGACGGACTCGAACTCCAGGGTGCCGTCGAGCTTGGGCCCGGCGGGCGGTTCGGGCCGGGCGAAGGCGGCGGCCACGGGGTAGCGCTCGACGTCGTACAGCCGCTTGATGTCGGCGGTGACGTCCTGGAGCCGGCCGCCCAGGTTGGTGAGCTGGGTGACGGGGCGGCTGAGCGCGGCCAGCAGGGTCTGGAAGGAGACCAGGATGCCGACGCTCATCGCGCCGTCCACCACCCGCTGGCCGCCGACCAGCAGGATCAGCCCGCTGTTGAGCGCGGCGAGCATCGGCGGCACGACGGTGAGCACGGCGCTGGGGATGCCGAGCTTCTGCTTGGCGGTGACGACCTTGGCGAGGAAGCCGGCCCAGCGGCCGAAGGCGTCCTGCTCGGCGCCGGTGGCCTTGACGGTCTCGATCAGCGAGAGGGTGGTGAAGGTGGTCGCGGTGAGGTTGCCGCGGTCGGTGCGCAGCGCGGCCACGGCGTCGGTGCGGGCCCGGGCGACGGCCTGCAGCACGACCACGTTGAGCAGCGCCATGCCGACGCCGACGACGCCGAGCAGGATGTCGTAGCGGATCAGCACGGCCGCGTAGAACAGCACCAGGCCGAGGTTGATCACGGTGAGCGCGAGGTCCCGGGAGAGGATCTCGGCGACCACGTCGTTGCCGGACACCCGCTTGGCGACCTCGGCCGGGCGGCGCTGGAGGAAGAAGTCGACCGGCAGCCGCAGCAGGTGGCGGAAGAACCGGGCCGAACTGACCAGCCCCATCCGGATCTCGATCCGCAGCAGGTAGTGCCGCTGGACGGAGGTCAGCACGAAGACGACGACGGCGGTGCCGGTCATGGCGGCCAGCAGCGGGAGGAGGTAGCCGCTCCCGCTGCCGGCCAGGACCCGGTCGATGAACACCCGGGTGTAGGCGGGGATCGCGATGCCGGGCAGCACCAGCAGCAGGCTGGCGAGCAGCACCAGCGGCATGGCGCGCCCGGTCGGGAGCCGGCGCTCCAGCAGGGCGCGGCCGATGCCGCCCTTGTCGCCGCCGGGCCGGAAGTCGGGGCCCTTCTCGAAGGAGAGCACGATGCCGGTGAAGCCGGAGTCGAACTCGTCCCACTCCATCAGCCGGGGGCCGCTGGCCGGGTCGTTGACGGCGACGACGGTGCGGCCGTACCGGGTGCGGATGCCCTCGACGACCATGAAGTGCTGGAAGGCCCAGAAGATGATGACCGGGCCGTCGAGGTCGCGGAGCTTCTCGGCCTCGGTCTGGTAGCCGCGGGCGGTGAGCCCGTACGTGCGGGCGGCGTTCAGCAGGGTGGAGGCGCGGGCGCCGTCGCGGGAGACCCCGCAGACGCCGCGCAGGTCCTCCAGCGGGACCCAGCGGCCGTGGTAGCCGAGGATCATGGCGAGGCTGGCGGCGCCGCACTCCACCGACTCCATCTGCAGGACGGTGGGGACGGCGTGCCGCCAGCGCCGCGGCGGGGGGGGGGGGGGGGGGGGGGGGGGGGGGGGGGGGGGGGGGGGGGGGGGGGGGGTGGGGGGGGGGGGGGGGGGGGGGGGAGGGGGGGGGGGGGGGACGCTG
>NZ_JBVHYH010000049.1:17613-62184 GCF_055569135.1 Kitasatospora sp. NPDC029367 | reverse complement strand
CCGACCACAAGGTCCGCCGGGCGCTGCTGCGCAAGCTCTGAACGGACGTGGCGCCCGGGGGAGGGGACCCACCCCCCGGGGGGGGCCCCCCCCGGCGGCGCTTCGACTTCTCCGGCTTGTTCGGGTCCGGCTCCGGCACGGGGGCGGAGGCCCGGGTGCTCTCCGGGACGGTGGCGGTCATCGGTGCCTCCTCTCAGCGGCCGAGGATCAGGTTGAACGGGGTCTGCTTGCCGACGTTGATGGTGGCGGTGACGGCGACCTGGGTGCCCAGCGGGTTCGGCGGGCCGCTCTGGGAGGTCCAGGCGAAGCCGCTCGGGGTGTTCGGGTCGGGCGTGAGGTCGACGACGACCAGCCGGGGCGCGTCCTTGCCGAGGTAGCGCTGGGCGGCGAGGTCGCCGCCGACCAGGCCGGAGACGGCCTCCCGGGTGAGCGCGTACGGGCTGACCGAGCTGACGGTGCCGCGCAGCAGGCCGAAGGCGCCGGCCGGGGTGGTGGACACGTTGAGGTCGACCTGGTCACCGGGCTCCAGCCCGACGGCGCGGGTGGCCGGCACGAAGACCATCGCGACCGTCCGCTCCTGCGGGTCGTCGACCCGTTCGACCGAGGCGACCGGCGAGCCGGGGGCGACGACCTGGCCGTCGGTGACCGACAGGCCGACCACCCGCCCGCCGAACGGGCTGGTGATCTCCCGGCTGTGGCCCTCGGTGTCCTCGACCCGGGCCACGGACTGGCCCTGCCGGACCTGGTCGGAGGGCTTGGCGAGGACGGTGCGGACCATCCCGCCGTACGGGCTCTGGATCATCGCGGTGCCGTGCGGATGGGTGAGCAGGCCGGGGGCGTCGACGGTGATCGGGATCGTCCCGGCGAAGGTCCACAGCAGCGCGGCGGCCATGGTGATCATCACGACGAACAGGGCGATCCAGCCCCGCGGTGCGGCGAGCAGCGTCGGCGAGTCGAGCTCGTCCGGCTCGCGCATCCGCTGCAGCGCCTTGAAACGGAACTTCATCTTCTGGCTTCTCTCCGTGGGACGCCGACGTCCTGGCGCAGCGTCGGCGGTCGGCTGCCGATCACCAGCTCACCGACGGTGCCCTCGGTGAAGTAGTCGAGGCCGCTGGCCGCGGCGAAGTCGGCCGCGTCGCCGCCGCCGAGGCCGCAGACCGCGAGGTCCATCGCGGTGCCGACCAGGTAGAGGGTCTGGTAGAGCGCGCCGACGTGCTTGAGGATAAGCGGGTAGGCGACCGTCTCGTACTTCCACATCACCCGGCCGAACCGCGCGGTGACCAGCAGCACCACCTGCGGGTCGGTCTGCATCAGGCAGGACTCGCGGGCGCTCCTGACCAGTTGGGCGGTGGCCGGGCTCGGCGCGCTGACCAGCTCCAGCTCGTGCCGGTCCGTCGCGTAGTGCCACAGCCCGGGCTCCAGGCCCGCGCAGGAGGTCACCAGCGGGTACAGCTCCAGCTCGTGCACCGCGCCGCCGCTCGGGTACGGCCGGTCGGCCAGCTCCTGGCCGTCCCCGCCGGTGAAGGTCTGCCGCCGGCGGGCGCTGCGGTAGAGCAGCCCGCCGAGCTGCTCCAGGGTGATCGGCGCCTGCTCGTCGTGGTCGCGCACCGAGCGGCGCTGCTCCAGCACCTCGGTGAACGGCCGGTCGGTGCGGGCGAGTTCGTCCAGGTCGGGGACGGGCAGGGCGACCTTCTCGCCCGCGAACGGCGCGGGCGAGGCGGGCTCGGGGGCGAAGCGGTCGCCGAACCGGTAGGTGCCGCCGTAGCCGGCCACGCTGGTGGGCCGCCGGGTGCGGGAGTGGAAGGCCAGGTCGGCGGCGGTCCACTGGGCGAACCGCTGCTCCTCGGCCTCGGGCTCGGCGCCGGGCGCGCCGTAGGCCAGCAGCCCGGCGGCGGCGAACAGCCGCAGGGTCTGCCGGACGGCGTCCAGCGGCAGGGCGCCCGGGAGTTGGGCGAGTGCGGCGGGGCTGGTCCAGCCGGCCAGGGCGGCCAGCAGGCCGGCCGCCCGGGTGGTCAGCTGGACGGCCAGCGGGCTGCCCGGGGAGCGCACCAGCAGGGCGCCGTCCTCGACCGCGGCGGTGGCGAAGCGGGACAGCTTCACCTGCCCGGTCGGGTCCGGGGTGGGGCCGGGCTCGGCCGCGCCCCGGCCGACCGGGCGCAGCCGGGCCAGCGGCTCGTCGGTGCCGGCGGTGCCGTCCGGGCCGTCCACGGCCAGGTGGACGGAGTGCTCCAGCATCCCGGCCGTGCCGAGCCGGCGGCGGGTCAGCTGCCAGCGCAGCAGGCCGGCGTCGCCGTCCCGGGCCGCGACCAGGGCGGCCAGTTCCTCCTCGGTGTGCTCCCCGGCGGCCAGCGCGGCCACCGCCTCCCGGGCGCCGGGCGCCAGGTCGGGCAGGTTGAGCGCACCGACCGGCGCGGTCAGCCGGACGGCCTTCGGGCCGAGCGGGGCGAACGCGCCGTCGGGGCGCAGCCGCAGCCGGCGCACCGTACGGGCGGCGGCGGGCAGGTGGATCCGGTCAAGGGCGGTGGTCATCGCGTCGGTACCCGGCCGTTCCTAGAAGAAGACGTTCTTCGGGTTGAGCTGCTCCTCGGTCCGCGGAGCGGCCAGTCGGCCCTGGCGGACCGGCACGTCGTAGAGCCGGCCGGGGGCGAGGCGGCGCCAGAAGTGGCGCATGCCGGGGGCGATCACCTTGACCACGGCGAGGTCGAGGTCGGGGCGGCTCTGGTCGAGCACGATCACCTCGACGCCGGCGGCGCGGGCGCGCTCGACGCAGTCCCGGACGTGTCCGGCGAGGTCGTCACCTTCGAGCGGGGCGAAGTCGGCGAGGGTGGTGGCGGCGAGCTCGCGGCCCGGCAGCAGCCAGGGCTCGTCCGCGACGGTCGCCGTCCTGCACCACTCCAGGGTCTCCAGGTCGTCGGTGCGGTAGAGGGTGTTGCCGTTCTCGTCCCGCCGGTCGATGAACGGGAGGAACTGGTTGACCTCGGTGAGTGCGCGGATCGCGGCGATCCGCGGGTCCGGGTGGGCGCCGAAGCCGACCATGATGTCCTCGACCTCGTGGAGGCGCCGGGAGACGGCGGCGAACACCGGCACGCCGAGGTCGGAGGTGAGGTCGAGCACCCACAGCTCGCGGTCCACCGAGGCGTAGAAGGCGCGCATGGTGTCCACGTACGGGTCGTTCAGCGAGTCGAGGTCGAACTCGGGCTGGGAGGTGCGGTTGTACCACCACAGGGCGACCGCGTCGCGCTCGACGACCTCGCAGAAGCCCTGGAGGATCGCCTCCTCCAGGGTGTTGCCGCTGGCGCAGCCGTTGGAGTCGCCGACGCAGTAGAAGTGCTGCTGGAGGTCGGGGTGGCCGTACCAGGCGTAGCCGGAGGGGATGAGCCGCTCCTCGTCGTGGGTGAGCGACCAGGCGCGGGTCCAGTCCAGTTCGGCGTCGACCGGGAACGGGTCGGGCACCAGGTGCAGCCGGTGCTTGGGGTCGGCGTTCCACTCGGCGCGGTTCGCGAACTGGGCGTCGGAGAACTGGAGCAGGGCGTCCATGTGGACGGCGACGGCCGGGTCGAGGTCGCGGTAGGCGGCGCGCACCACCGGCTCCTCGCCGCGCCAGACCGCCGAGTAGCGCTCGATCGCCTCGCAGATCGCGCTGACCTTGGCCTGGATCTCGGAGCGGCCCTTGCCGCCGCTCTGGCCGCGCATGTTGCGGCGCAGCAGGTCCATGTTGTCGTTCACCATGGCGAAGTTGTGGCCGGCGGTGAAGCTGTAGGTGATGCCGTTGCCGGTGTCGTCGTGCGCGCCGAGCCGGGTGATCGCGCCCAGGTGCGGGCTGATGTGGTGCTTGAGCCGGTCGTAGGTGAACTGCGGGGCCTGGACGCGGTAGCCGCCGTCGGTGGTGTGCCGGGCCGGGCTGGGCTGGAGGACGACCTTGGGGCTGCGCTCGGTGAGCAGCGCCGGGTCGCCGCAGCTGGGGCACTGGGGCTGGCGGACCAGGGTGTGCTCGGTGGTCTGCAGGGTGTTGAGGTCGAGGCTGACCATGGTGCCGGAGAGGGCGGAGCAGCACTCGTCGGCGAGGATGCGCGCGGTCTCGGTGGCGAGCAGCTGGGCGGTCATCGCCGGGCCGGCCGGGATGGCGGCGCGGGTGGGGTGCAGCGGCACGGTCTCGCCGCGCTTGCCGGCCAGGTAGCGCTCGACCTGGCGGTTGCCGCTGATCCGCTGGGCGAGGCAGGTCCAGCAGCCGGTCTCGTCGGGGCGCAGCAGCGGGCCGAGCCAGGGGGAGGTGCCGGTGGGCTTGGCGAGCAGCCAGGGGCGCCGGTCGGCCAGCCGGGCGGTGTTCAGCCGCTCCAGGGCGGGGGCCAGGTAGTCGTCGGTGAGGACGACGACCATGGTGTCCGGGCCGCCCTCGACGGCCTGGTCCTCGGTGACGGCGCGGGCGCGCAGGCCGGTGGCGGTGAGCGCCTCGACCAGCGGGGCGGCCTCGGCGGCGCCGAGGGCGAGCACCAGCAGCTCGGTGGCCCGGGCGGCCTCCAGGGCGACGGCCGGGTCGACGCCCTGGGCGTCCCAGTAGGCGAGCACGTGGTCCGGCAGTTCGGGCCGGCCCTCGGCGAGGTGCCCGGCGGCCTCGTAGCGGCGCAGTGCGGTCAGCGCCTGGCCGAGCGGGACCTCGCCGCCCAGTTCCTGGAGGATCTCGGCGACGGTGCGCCGTCCGTCCAGGTAGGGCAGGAGGCGCACCGCGGCGGCCCCCGGGACGAGGTAGTCCTGACCCTCTCCGAGCAGGAAGACCTTCTCGCCCACCGTCTCGGTGAGGAAATGGGCCTTGAGCCGCGGTCGCTCCATAAGTCATCCCCCTGTGTTCACAAGTTCGTCGCGAGTATTCGAGCACGGCGCCAATTGGGCTGTACATACTGCATATCCGTGGGCGCCGTCGAGTTACGCATCGCCTGGAATTGCGTATTCCGCTCGGCCGGTACGTATCCCCGTACGTATTCGCCCGGTGCGTTGACAGGGGGGTGCGACAGGCGATACTGGTGTGTCCGCACGCGGGTACGACGGGGGGTTGCGGTGCCGACTGGAGTTTTGCTGCACCGGGAAACGGAGCTGGCGGAGCTGGCGCGCGCGGTGGCCGGGGCGGCCGCCGGCCGTTCCGCTGTCGTGCTGGTCAGGGGCGCGCGCGGGACGGGGAAGAGTGCGCTGCTGCGGGCCGCGCTGGCCCGGCTGCCGGAGGGCGCGGTGGTGCTGCGGGCCCGATGTCACGACAACGAGCGGGACTTTCCGTACGGCGTGGTGCGCCAGCTCTTCGACCCCTTCATGCGCATGACAACAGATCTGGCGCCGGCTCCGCAATTCCCGGGCGAAACACCCCGGGAATTCCCTGTGACGGCCCTCGGCGGAGATCTGCCGGACGCCCTCGGAAGAGCCCTTCCGGCAGGTTCCGAAAACACCGGCAACGGGCGCGAAAGGGTGCTGAACGACCTTTTCCACGCGGCCCGTTCACTCACCGCCCGGACCCCCGTCGTGATGGCCGTGGACGACCTCCACCTGGCCGACGAGGAGTCCCGGCAGTGGTTCTCCTACCTCGCCCGCCGGCTCGACGGCCTGCCCGTCGCCCTGCTCGCCAGCACCGCCGACGAGGCCGCCGACCCGCTCGCCGCCGAACTCGCCGCCCTGCGCCACGCCCGCACCCTCACCCCCGGCCCGCTCTGCGACAGCTGCGTGGCCGAGCGGGTCGCCGAGGAGTTCGACGCCCCGGTCGACCCGGAACTCGCCGCCGTCTGCCACGACCTCTCCCGCGGCAACCCGCTGGTGGTCGAGGAGCTCACCGCCCGGCTGGCCGCCGCCCGGATCAACCCCGGCTCGCCCGACCTCGACACGGTCCTGCGGATCGGCGCCGGCACCCTCGCCGACACCACCCTCAGCTGGCTGCGGCAGAGCCACCCCCGGGCCGCCGAACTGCTCACCGGCCTCGCCGTCCTGGGCACCGGCGCCGACCTCGCCACCGCCGCCCTGCTGACCGGCCAGGGCGAACTCCTCGCCGACGAGGCCCGGGAGGCGCTGCACCGCACCGACCTGATCGAACCCGGCCCGCCGGAGACCTTCCGGCACGAGCTGGTCCGCACCGCCGTGCTGGCCCGCACCGACCCGCGCGTCCTGGTCGCCCTGCACGAGCGGGCCGCCGCCCTGCTCGCCCGGCTCGGCGCCCCCGCCGCCCGCACCGCCGAACACCTGATGTCCTCCGGCACCACCGGGCTGGACTGGGCCGTCCCCGTCCTGCGCACCGCCGCCCGGGACGCCGCCGCCGACGGCCACTGGGACGACGCCGCCCGCTACCTCCAGCGCGCCCTCGCCGACGCCGCCGACCCGGAGCTGGTCCGCTCGCTCACCGGGCAGCTCGGCACCGTCGAACTCCACCGCGACGTGGCCGCCGCCGCCCGCTGCGCCGCCGGCCTCGCCGCCACCCCCGACCCGGTCGAACGGGCCCGGCTGCTACGGCCGTTCGCCGGGCCGGTGCTCGCCCTCAGCGCGGCCGGCGCCGCCGCCGTCCCGTTCGCCGAGGCCGCCGCGGCGCTCGCCGCCACCCCCGGCCCCCCGGCCGAACTGCTGCTGCCGCTCGCCGCCCAGGCCGCCCTCACCGGCCGGCGCACCGCCCTGCGGCCCGCCCTGGCGGCCCTGCGCGCCGAACCGGCCGAGCCCGCCGGCACCGCCCTGCTCGGGGCGCTGGCCGCGCTGGCCGCCGCCGGGGGCCAGCCCCGTACGGCGGTGCGGCTGGCCGGGCGCTGCGTGCGCCGGGTCTCGCCCGCCGAAGCCGGTACGGAGGTGCTGGGCGCCGCGATGGCCTACGCCTGGACCGGGCGGCTGGACGAGGCGGCGGCCTGGGCCGGGCGGGCGGTCCGCTCCGCCCAGCGCTGGAACCACCGCGGCGAACTCGCCCTCGCCCTGCTGGCCCGCTCCGACATCGCCCACCGGCAGGGCCGGCCCGACGCCGCGCTCGCCGACGCCGAGCAGGCCGCCGAGCTGGCCCGGCAGATCCGGGCCGAGGACCTCGCGGGCGCCGCGCAGGCGCTGGCCGTACGGGCCCGGCTGCGCCGCGGCCTGCCGGTGGACGCCGCCGCACTGGCCGGGGTCGAGCTGCCCGCCGAGGCGCACCCGCTGCTGCGCGCGGTGCTGTTGGAGGCCCGCGGCCTGGTCGCCGCGCACCGCGGCGACCACCAGCAGGCGCTGCGGCTCTTCCTGGAGTGCGGGCACCAGTTGGCCGCCCGCGGCGTGGCCGACCCGGCCTGCGTGCCGTGGCGCGCCCACGCGGCCCAGGCCTACCAGGCGCTCGGCGAGCACGCCGCCGCCCGGACCATCGCGGCCGACCCGCTGCCCGGCGGTGACGCCCGGCCGCGCCCGGTCGAGGAGCGCGGCGGCCCGGCGATCGGCACCCGGGACGCCGGGCCGGTCCGGCTGACCCCGAGCGAACGCAGGGTCACCGAGCTGGTGCTGCAGGGCCTGAGCAACCTGGAGGTCGCCGAGCGGCTCTGCCTCAGCAAGCGCACGGTGGACACCCACCTGGGCCGGATCTACCGCAAGCTGGCGATCAAGGGCCGGCCCGAACTGGGGGCCGCGGTCAAGGCGTTGTGACACGCGCGTCCGTCTTGGGAGGCGCGTGCGGCTCAGACCGCCGCCACGAGTCCGAACTCCGCGCCCCACGGGTCGCGCAGCACCGGCGGCTCGTCCGTGCCGGGCCGCATCAACCGGGCTCCCAGCCGGACCGCCCGGTGGACGGCGTCCGCCGGGTCGACCGCGCCGAAGTGCGGCAGCCAGCACGGACGGCCCTGGTCGCTCTCCACCACGCGGGCGTGCACGAAGCCGTCCAGCGTGAACTCCCCCTCCGCGCCGAGCCGGTAGCCGAACAGCGGCCCGTAGAAGGCCTCGGCCTGGGTCGCGGACGGCACCCGCAGCTCGTGGCCGCAGATCGCGCCCGGCTCGTCGGCGAGCACCACGCCCTCGGCCCGGGCCCCCTCCCAGAAGCCGACCGTGACCCCGGAGGAGTCGACGGCGAGCAGCAGCCGGCCGTTCTCCCCGGCGGGCACCGGGGGCATCACCACGCGTCCGCCCAGCCGGCCGACCTGCACGCAGCAGTGCTCCGCGTCCTTGGTCGCCAGGTAGACGTTCCACGCGGCCTGCGGCGGCAGCCCGACCGGTGCGGCGCCGAAGCCGCCGATGACCTCCCCGCCCAGCACGGCCAGTTGGTAGTCCGGCGACTCGGTGACGAACTCCCAGCCCAGCAGCGCCGAGTAGAACTCCCGGCTGCCGCTCAGATCGGGAGTGATGCAGTCAGCCCAGCACGGTGCGCCGATGGCATAGCTGGTACGTCGAGGCACGAGTCGTCCTTCTCCTTGGTCATGGCGTGGGTCATGGCGTGATCGATCAGTCCGGCGGCCTCCTCCGCCCCGCTCACGCCGGGCAGGTGCAGGCAGTGGGTCGGTGCGTCGGCGAGCAGTCCCGAGGACCCGGCCGGCCAGGTCCTGGTGGTGAACTCCCATGGTGCCAGCCGTACTTCCTCGTCGACGCTGCGACACAGCCGGACCAGCGCGGGCGGGGCCAGCCGGGCCCGGACCGGGACGACCGGGCCGAGGCTCTCCGGCCGCACCAGCAGCACCTCGCCGCCGACCGGCGAGGTGACGGTGCGCCAGGTGCCGTCCGGCAGCCCGGCGCCGCGCAGCCGGGCCGCGGCCGGCCCGCGCGCCTCCAGCGGCGCGAGGTAGGGCAGGACGTGCCCGGTGCGGCGGTCCAGCACCAGCAGTCGTCCGGAGACGAACGCCCAGGAGCGCTGCGCCAGCGCGGCGCCGACGTTGGCCTGCTCCGAGTACGGTCCGCCGACCAGTGCCACGGTGGCGTCGCCCTTGGCCAACACCACGGCGGGGGTCAGGCAGAACCGGTCCTGGAGGGCCGCGAACGGCGGCACCGCGCCGGGGAGGTTCCCCCAGCCCCGGAAGGTGCGGCGCAGCAATGGCGTTCCGTCACTGCGGCGCACCAGGAAATCGCCGGGCGCGTCCTTCCCCGGGGTGCGGGAGAATTCCACCCGCAGTTGGTCGGGGTCCCGGGAAATCCCGGTGAGGTGCGGCCCGAAATGGAACGAGATCTCGTCACGGTCGGCCCGGACGAGGGCGATCTCCGAGCCGAAGAAGTCCAGCACGATCGGTTCGATAACCGGCACTGTCGCTCCTGGCGGATTGTTGCACATTCAATTTATGCGGCGGTCCGGAGTTCCGCCGACGGGCCTTCCCCGCCGCCCGGCCGTACTGCCCGTCGGTCGGTCGTGGCGGGGGTGGCGTCAGCTGTCGTGGCCTGCGGAAGCGGCCGTCAGTTCCAGTGCCAGTCGGCCGGGGTCGCGGCACCGTGCAGCATCTCCAGCTGGGACGCGCGGAGGTGGGTGGTCAGGCCGTTCGTGAACTGCTGCACCGAGGCGGTGGCCGGGCCGACGGCCGGGGCGGAGCCCGGCGTGGCGTACGCGGCGCCGGTCAGCACACCACTCGCGAAGGCGGCGGCGACGGCGGCGACGGCGGCGGTACAGGCGAGCTTGCGGTACGAAAGCAGCATGAGGGTCCCCCAGGACAAAGTGCGATTCGGAAGCGGGTGCCGGCCAATTCACCGACCTGATCGGTCGGCCGTCGGTGATGACGGTCCGTAATCATCGGCGGGCCCGGCCGGGGAGCTCGCGGCTCCCCGACAACCGAAAGTCTGGAGGATGTCGAGGGCTGCCGGAAGGTGTTCGGGGCGGCAGGAAGATCGCGGTGGCACCTTGGTGCCATTACCTTCTCATTACCTTTATCCCGGCCGGTCGATGCGGGGGCCCGAAAGAAACGCTTCCGCAGTTGTCCCTGACCTGTCCGTCCTGGCATGATCGGGCAGCGGACTTGTCCGGCCAAGTGCCGGAAATCGGTAACCGGCTGCGGGGGAGTGGTGCGCCGATGACGCGGGGGATCGACGATGCCGCGCAAGCGGTCTATCGATTGATGCTGACGGATCCTCAACTGGATGTCGAGGGGTTGGCCGGCAAGCTCGGCCTCACCGGGGCGCAGGTCCGCGCCGCCCTCGACCAGCTCGCCGACCTGCGCCTGCTCCGCCCCTCCGAGGTCGAGGCCCCGGGCACGCCCTCCGGCGCCCTGCGGCCGGTCGACCCGCGGGTCGGACTCCCGGCCCTGCTGCGGTACTACGAATCCGTGCAGCAGCGCGCCCAGCTGGAGTTCGAGCGGCGCCAGGCCGAGATCTCCGGCATGCTCGCCCAGTTCCGCGACGAGTCGGCCGAGGACAGCCAGCTGGAGCGACTGCTCGGCATGGCCACCGTGCAGGCCCGGATGGAGGAACTGGTCAGCTCCGTCCGCGACGAACTGCTCACCTTCGCCCCCGGCCGCGCCCGGCCCGCCGCCTCCCTCCAGGCCAGCCGCCCCGACAACGAGGAGCTGCTCGCCCGCGGGGTGTCGATGCGCACCGTCTACCTGGACGCGGTGCGCAAGGACCGGGCCACCGTCCAGCACGCCGAGTGGCTCACCGGCCTCGGCTGCGAGGTGCGCACCGTGCCCGCGCTGCCGCTGCGGATGCTGGTCATCGACCGGCGGGTCGCCCTCGTCCCGATCGACCCCGCCAACACCCTCAAGGGCGCCGTCCAGATCTCGTCACCCGGCGTGCTCGCCGCCCTGGTCTCGCTCTTCGACCAGACCTGGTCCGACGCCACCCCCTTCGGCACCCCGACCGAGCGCGACGAGGAGGGCCTCACCCGCCAGGAGCAGGAACTGCTGCGCCTGCTCGGCCAGGGCTACACCGACGAGGCGGCCGGCAAGCACCTCGGCATCTCGCTGCGCACCACCCGACGGATGATGGCCGACCTGATGGACCGCCTCGGCGCCCGCAGCCGCTTCGAGGCCGGCCTGCTCGCCGGCCGGCGCGGCTGGCTCTGAGCCCGTCGCGTCCCGACCGCCACCCGCCTGCGGCCCAAGTCCGGGCATTCGACGTCAAACCGCCTGCGCTGCCGCCGGTTTGACGTCGAATCGTTTTGGCCTGATCCGATTCTGTGTTTCGCTGGCCGCTCCATGCCTGTCGAACACCGACCGAACGGTCCGGGAGCCGGGGGACACACCATGGCCGAACACGGCGAGCACACCGAAGACACCGAGTACACCGAACACGCCGGGCCGGCCGGTCACGCCGAACCGGCCGGGCGGCCGCGGGAGCCTGGACAGTCGCCCCGGCCCGGCCGGGCGGCCGCCCGCAGGGGAGGCGGCGGGCGCTCCGCGCTGCTGATCGCGGGCCGGGTGGTGGCCTGCACGGTGGGCTTCGCGGTGTTCGCGGCCAGCGGGGTGGTCTGGTACGAGTACACGTCCCTCACCGACGGGATGACCGTCTCCAAGGCCCTGGACGAGACCAAGAAGGACGCCCCCAAGCACCTCGACAACTCGATCAACCTGCTGCTGATCGGCCTGGACAGCCGCAAGGCCATGGACGGTTCGGACCTCGACCCGGCGATCGTCGAGAACGACCTGCACGCCGGCCACGACTCCGAGATCGGCGGCTACAACACCAACTCGCTGATCCTGCTGCACATACCGGCCGGCGGCGGCAAGGTGCAGGCGGTGTCGATCCCGCGCGACGACTACGTCATGACGTACAAGGGCGACGGCACCAAGCTGGGCATGGCCAAGATCAAGCAGGCCTACGGCAACGCCAAGGACCAGTTCGACAACAGCCCGAAGGCCAAGGGCCTCAAGGGCCCCGACCTGGAGAAGGCCGGCCGGGACGTCGGCCGGGCGGCCACCATCCGCACCGTCCAGACCTTCCTCGACCAGCCGATCGACCACGTCGCCGAGGTCAACCTCAAGGGCTTCTTCGACATCGCCAAGGCCCTCCAGCCGATCGAGGTCTGCCTGACCCACCCGGTGGACGACCCGATCATCGCCCGGACGGCCACCAAGGCCGGCGGCGGCACCGGCCTCAAGCTCCCCGCCGGACACAGCAGGCTCGACGCCGCCCAGGCGCTCTCCTTCGTCCGCCAGCGGCACAACCTGGACGACGGCCACGGCAACGCCGACGACTTCGCCCGCACCCACCGCCAGCAGGCCTTCATCTCCTACGTCGTCCACAACCTCAAGCAGAAGGGCATCCTCGGCGACCTCGGCAAGATGCGGGAGCTGATGGGCGTGGTGCAGGAGGACCTGGTCATCGACAACCAGTGGAACGTCCTGGACTTCGCCCAGCAGGCCCCCAACCTGACCGGTGGCAACGCCGAGTTCCGCACCCTCCCGGTGGCCGAGCTCAAGCAGGTCAACGGCGAGGACGTCAACGGCGTCAACCCCGCCCAGATCCAGAAGATCGTCAAGCAGCTCTTCGGCTACGCGGACGCCGCCCCCGGCCCCGCCCCGGCCGATCCGACCCCCGGGGCCACCGCCACCACTCCGGCCCCCGCCCAGTCGACCGCGAGTGCGGCGCCGACGGCCGCCAAGGCCGTCACCGTGGATGTGCTGAACGCCTCCTCCGCCGCCGGGGTGTCCTCCGCCAACGAGGCCAAGGTGCTGGTCGGGATGGGCTTCAAGGAGGGCCGGACCGGCCCGGCCGGCACCAGGCCGAAGACCACCACGGTGACCTACGGCAAGGGCGCCAAGGAGGCCGCCGACCAGATCGCCGCCCGTTACGGCGTCACCGCCACCGAGTCCGCTTCGGCCGGCCCGGACAAGGTGGTCGTCACCCTCGGTACCGGGTTCACCGGCGTGGCCTCCGACCGCCCCACCAGTGCCCCGACCGACCCCGGCACCAACGTGGCCCAGCAGGGCCCGATGGTCGACGCCCAGGCCGACGGCGGCATTCCCTGCGTGTTCTGACCCGGCTCCCGGCCCCCTTCCGGTCCCCTTCCGGCGCCCGTCCCGCCCCCTCCCGGGCGGGCGCCGCGGTCCGCCGGAATCAGCCCTTTTCGGATGGTCTGTGACGGGATCGTCCCGTGGCCGCCGGGGTGGGTGGTGCACCGGGGGTCGGTGATCACCTTCGATCTCCATATGATCGGAAGCCACGATGGTCGGTCTGTACTGACCTTCGTACGTACAACCAGGGAGCGGTTCGGGTCGTCTCCCTGGGTGCGGTGCGCCAGATCGTCCGGGGCGTCGCTTCCGTCGGTGAAAGGTACGCGCATGGCAGGTCGCAGGGGCGAGAGCCCGGCTCGGGGCGAGGACGCGCCCGGGGCACTCCCGGCGGACGGTGCGGCGGGCGGCGTGCCCGGACCGCGCTCCGGCGGCCGGGCCGAGGCCCGCCGCGCCGCCCAGGGCAAGGGCGGCGGCCGGGCGGACAGCGGCTCCGCCGGCTCCGGCGCCCCCGGCGGCGCCCCCGGCGGCGGCACCGGCGGCGGCACCGGCGGACGGGCGGCGGCGCGGCGCGGCGCCAAGCCCAAGAAGAACGTGAAGAAGATCGTCGCCTGGTCCGCGGCCGGCGTGCTGGTGCTGATCGCGGGCGCCGGCGGCGCGATCTACTACAAGCTGAACGCCAACATCAAGTCCTTCGACGCCGACGCGATAGCCACCGACCGCCCGCCCGAGGCCAAGGCCGACGCGGACGGCAACAAGCCGGTGAACGTGCTGCTGATCGGCTCCGACAGCCGCGGCAAGAACAACGCCGACCTCGGCGGCGGCGAGGACGGCGGCGCCCGCTCGGACACCACGATCCTGCTGCACGTCTACGCCGACCACAAGCACGCCGTGGGCATCTCGATCCCGCGCAACACGATCGTGCCGATCCCGTCCTGCAAGCTCCCCAACGGCAAGTGGACCAAGGGCGGCAACGACCTGTTCAACGCCGCCTTCTCGGTCGGCGGCAGCGACGACGGCAACCCGGCCTGCACCCAGAACACGGTGGAGAAGGTCACCGGCATCCGGGTCGACCACACCATCGTGGTCGACTTCAACGGCTTCTCCGCGATGACCAAGGCCGTCAACGGCGTGGACGTCTGCCTGCCGAAGCCGATCTACGAGGGGGACATCAACCCCAACCTGCACAAGAAGGGCAATCTCGTCCTCCCGCAGGGCAAGCAGACCGTCCAGGGGCAGCAGGCGCTCGACTACGTCCGCCTGCGGCACGGCATCGGCGACGGCTCCGACATCGGCCGGATGAAGCGCCAGCAGGCCTTCATGAGCTCGCTCGCCACCAAGATGAAGAAGGACGGGCTCAGCCCCACCAACCTGCTGCCGCTGGCCGACGCGGCCACCAAGTCGCTGACCGTCGACCCGGGGCTGGACTCCGCGGACAAGCTGCTCTCCTTCGGCCTGTCGTTGAAGAACATCGACATGCACGACCTCAAGTTCGTGACCGCGCCCTGGCGCTACCGCACCCAGGACGCCAACATCGACCTGGTCCAGCCGGACGCCAACAAGCTCTGGGAGACCCTCAAGGCCGACCAGACCATCGACGGCCAGAACGCCACCGGCCAGCAGCCGGACGCCGCCGCCAGCCCGAGCGCCGCCCCCCAGCCGACCACCCCCAGCACGCCCGCCGCGGCGGCCGCGGACGCCTCCAACGCCTCGGTCAAGGTCGCGGTCTACAACGGCACGCTGGTCAACGGCCTGGCCGGCAAGGCGACCGACCTGCTCAAGGGCGCCAAGTACACGGCCAGCACCGCGGGCCAGGCGGCGAACACCAAGTACCGGACGACCACCATCGAGTACAGCTCCAGCCAGAAGGCGAACGCCGAGAAGCTCGCCGCGCTGTTCCCGGGCGCCAGCCTGGAGCCCGGCAGCTCGCGCGGCATCTCGTTGATCGTCGGCCAGGACTTCGCCGCGGCCAACGGCATGGGGGCCGGCGCGTCCAGCGCGCCCGCCACCGCCGGTGCCCAGACGCCCGCGCAGCCGCTGCCCACCACCGTCACCAACGACGCCCGCTCGGCGGACGACGACATCTGCGCCAACACCACCTACGGCAGCGGCGGCTGATCCCGCCCGCCGACCGACCGCACGCACGACCCCCGGAGCGCGTGGCTCCGGGGGTCGTGCCATGGTGGCGGTAGCGGGGGACCCACCGGCCACGGCACCGAAAGGGCGGACCCCATGCCCGAGATCGCCATGCAGTTCGACATCGCCGCGTCCCGGGACGCCGTCCTCGCCGCGCTCAACACCCACGACGGCCTGACCGGCTGGTGGACCACCGGGGTGGACCGCGAGGGCGAGGTGCTGCTGCTCGACTTCCCCGGGGTCCCCGAGCCGTTCCGGCTGCGCCGCGAGCGGGCCGACCGGGACCGGGTGCTGTGGGCCAACGCCGGGGCCTTCCCGCCGCACTGGGCCGGCACCTGGATCAGCTGGAACCTCGCCGACCAGCCCGACGCCCCCGGCCGCACCCGGCTGCTGTTCCGGCACGGCGGCTGGCAGCCGGGCAGCGAGGAGGGCGTCCCGATGGTGGCGGGCACCTGGGCCGAACTGCTGGTCCGGCTCAAGGACTACGCGCAGAGCGGCAAGGCGCAGCCGCTCTTCGTCACCGCCCTGCGCCACGACCAGGAGTGACCGCCCGGCCACGGCCCGGGCACCGGTCGCCCACCATCCCGCCACCGCCCCGCCACCGGTCGCCCACCAGGGCGCCGTCCGGTGGCGGGAAGCCGGTGCCGGGCCGAGGGTGGGCGGTGTACCGCCGTCGTACCGCCGTTGTACGGGCCGTCCGCCCGCCCGTCCGACGACCCAGCCGCCCACCACCGCCTCCGGGAGGCCCCGCGATGCCCCTAGTGACCGATCCGTACCAGCCAGGCACCCCGTGCTGGATCGACCTGATGGCGAGCGACCAGCAGGCCGCGCTCACCTTCTACCGCGACCTGTTCGGCTGGCAGGGCGAGCTCGGTCCGGCCGAGTTCGGCGGTTACTCCGTGTGCACCCTCAACGACCGCCCGGTCGCCGGGATCATGCAGCAGTCCGCGCCCGAGGGCGAGCCGCTGCCGCCGGTCGGCTGGACCACCTACCTGGCCTCGGACGACGTCGAGGCGGCCGGCGCCGCCATCACCGGGGCCGGCGGCACGATGGTCTACTCGCCGATGGACGTCGGCACGATGGGCCGGATGCTGGTCGCCGCCGACCCGGTCGGCGCGAGGTTCGGGGTCTGGCAGGCGATGGACTTCATCGGCGCGGGCGTCGTCAACGAGCCCGGCGCGCTGCTCTGGAACGAGCTGAACACCGCCGACACCGAGGCGGCCGGCCGCTTCTACCGGTCGGCCCTCGGACTGCGCCCGGCCACCGTCCAGGGCATGGACGGCTACTACTCGCTGAACGTCGGCGACCGCACGGTGGGCGGCATGCAGGCGATCCCCGGGTACCTGGAGCCCAGCACCCCCTCGCACTGGATGACGTACTTCTCGGTGGACGACACCGACTCCACGGTGGACGCCCTGGTCAAGGCCGGCGGTTCGGTGCTCCAGCCGCCGTTCGACATGCAGTCCGGCCGGATGGCCGTGGTCAGGGACCCGCAGGGCGCGCTGTTCGTCGTTGTCCAGCTGCCCGAGGCGCAGCTGCCGGACTCGCCGTAACCGCCGCCCCCGGACGCGGCGGGTGACCGGATGCCGCCCTTCCGGCGACGCGCCGCCGGGAATGGGCGGCATCCCCCGCGTTCCCGGGGCAGACTGCACCCATGCTGGGGCTACCGGACGACATCCGCGCTTTCCTCTTCGACCTCGACGGGGTGCTCACCCGGACCGCAACCGTGCACGCCGCGGCCTGGAAGGACACCTTCGACGCCTTCCTGCGCGCCGAAGCCGCCCGCACCGGCGGGCCGTTCGTCCCCTTCGACGCCGTCACCGACTACGACACCTACGTGGACGGCCGCCCGCGGCTGGACGGCACCCGGGCCTTCCTGCGGAGCCGGGGCATCGACCTGCCCGAGGGCACCGAGGACGACCCGCCGAACACCCGCACCCTGCAGGGCGTCAGCCGGGCCAAGAACGACACCGTGCTGCGGCTGATCCGCGAGCAGGGCGTCGCCCCGTACGAGGGCTCGGTCGCGTACGTGCACCGGCTGCGCGAGCTGGGACTGCCCCGCGCGGTGGTCTCCTCCAGCGCCAACTGCCGGGACGTGCTGCGCTCGGCGGGCATCCTGGACCTGTTCGACGTGATCGTGGACGGCGTGGTCGCCAAGCAGCGGGCCCTGCCCGGCAAGCCCGCCCCGGACACCTACCTGTACGCGGCCCGCGAGCTGGGCGTCGAGCCCGCGCACGCCGCCGTCTTCGAGGACGCGCTGGCCGGGGTCGCCTCCGGCCGGGCCGGCGGCTTCGGCGCGGTGGTCGGCGTCAACCGCACCGGGCAGGCCGCCGAACTGCGCCGCGACGGTGCCACCGTGGTCGTCGACGACCTCGCCGAACTGCTGTCGGAGGACGAGGGGGAGCAGGCATGAGCCCGGCGGACAACTTCACCATCGATCCCTGGCAGATCACCGAACACGGCCTGGAACCGGCCTCCTTGGCCCGCGCCGAGTCCGTCTTCGCGCTCTCCAACGGCCACATCGGCCTGCGCGCCAACCTGGACGAGGGCGAGCCGCACGGCCTGCCCGGCACCTACCTCAACGGCGTCTTCGAACTGCGCCCGCTGCCCTACGGCGAGGGCGGCTACGGCTACCCGGAGTCCAGCCAGAGCGTCATCAACATCACCAACGGCAAGATCATCCGGCTGCTGGTGGACGACGAGCCCTTCGACCTGCGCTACGGCGAACTGGTCAGCCACACCCGCTGGTTGGACTTCCGCGAGGGCGTGCTGCACCGGGAGTGCGAATGGACCTCCCCGGCCGGGCGGACCATCCGGGTGCGCTCCTCCCGGCTGGTCTCGCTGACCCAACGGGCCATCGCCGCCGTGGAGTACACCGTCGAGGCGGTGGACGGGCCGGTGCGGATCGTGCTCCAGTCCGAACTGGTCGCCAACGAGCAGCTGCCCGGCGGTCCCGAGGGCGACCCGCGGGCCTCCGCCGTGCTGGAGGCGCCGCTGCAGGCCGAGGCGCACCACGCGAGCGGCACCAAGGCCGTGCTGGTGCACCGCACCAGGTTCAGCGGCATCCGGGTCGCCGCCGGGATGGACCACGTGATCGAGGGCCCGGAGCGGCTGGACACCGTCGCCGAGGCCGAGGCCGACCACTGCCGGATCAGCGTCACCACCGTGCTGGCGCCCGGACAGCGGCTGCGGCTGGTCAAGTTCATGTCCTACGGCTGGTCCGGCACCCGCTCGCTGCCCGCCGTCCGGGACCAGGTCGAGGCCGCGCTGAACGCCGCCCGGTACACCGGCTGGGACGGCCTGGTCGCCGAACAGGCCGACTACCTCATGGAGTTCTGGGAGACCAGCGACATCGAGATCGAGGGCGACGTCGAACTCCAGCAGGCCGTCCGGTTCGCCGTCTTCCACGTCCTCCAGGCCGGTGCCCGCAGCGAGGAACGCGCCATCCCCGCCAAGGGGTTGACCGGCCCGGGCTACGACGGGCACAGCTTCTGGGACACCGAGACCTTCGTCCTGCCGGTGCTCACCTACTGCCTGCCCGGCGCCGTCAACCAGGCGCTGCGCTGGCGGCACACCACGCTCCCGCTGGCCCGCGAACGCGCCGCCCAACTCGGCCTGGCCGGTGCGGTGTTCCCCTGGCGGACGATCCGCGGCGAGGAGTGCTCCGGGTACTGGCCGGCCGGCACCGCGGCCTTCCACATCGGCGCCGACATCGCCGCCGCCGTCGCCCGGTACGTCCGGGCCACCGGGGACGCGGAGTTCGAGCGCGAGTACGGCCTCGAACTCCTGGTGGAGACCGCCCGGATGTGGCGCTCGCTCGGCCACCACGACAGCGCCGGCCGGTTCCGGATCGAGGGCGTCACCGGCCCCGACGAGTACAGCGCCGTCGCCGACAACAACGTCTACACCAACCTGATGGCGCAGACGAACCTGCGCGCCGCCGCCGAGGCCGCCGTCCGCCACCCGCGCGAGGCCGACGCGCTCGGCGTGGACACCGAGGAGACCGCCGCCTGGCGCGACGCCGCCGCCGCGATGTACGTCCCGTACGACGCGGACCTCGGCGTCCACCCCCAGGCCGACGGCTTCACCCACCACCAGGTCTGGGACTTCGAGGGCACCCCGCCGGAGAAGTACCCGCTGCTGCTGCACTACCCGTACTTCGACCTGTACCGCAAGCAGGTGGTCAAGCAGGCCGACCTGGTGCTCGCCATGCAGACCCGCGGCGACGCCTTCACCGACGAGCAGAAGGCCCGCAACTTCGCCTACTACGAGCGGCTCACCGTCCGGGACTCCTCGCTCTCCGCCTGCACCCAGGCCGTGATCGCCGCCGAGGTCGGGCAGCTCGACCTCGCCTACGACTACACCGCCGAAGCCGCCCTGATGGACCTCCACGACCTCGGCGGCAACACCCGCGACGGCCTGCACATGGCCTCGCTCGCCGGGGCCTGCATCGCCCTGGTGGCCGGCTTCGGCGGGCTGCGCGACCACGGCGAGACGCTGGACTTCCGGCCCCGGCTGCCCTCCGGGCTGATGCGGCTGAGCTTCTCGCTGCTGGTCCGCGGCCACCTGCTCGGCGTCCGGATCACCCACGAGGGCACCACCTACACCCTGCGCCGCGGCGAGGTGATCCACCTGCGGCACGACGGCGAGACGGTCCAGGTCAAGGCCGGCTCCCCGGTCACCGTGCCCACCACCGTCCCGCCCGCCCAGGAGCGCTGCGTCCAGCCGCCGGGCCGCGAGCCGGCCCGCCGCCAGCCCCAGGCGGGCCTGGTGACCGGCAAGCTCGGCCAGCAGGACCACCTGGCGGCGGAGTAGCCGCGCCGCTCGCTCGCCTGTTCGGGCCCGCTCCGGATGCGGGGCGGGCCCCCACCCCGGAGGGTGGGCACGTCCGGTGACAACCGGCGCCCGGCCGACGCCCGGCGCCCGGCGAAGGGGTGCGCCCGTGGCGACCGTGGCCGAACAGATGGTGGAGGTGCTCCGGCAGGCCGGGGTGGAGCGGGTCTACGGCGTGGTCGGGGACAGTCTCAACCCGGTGGTCGACGCGATCCGCCGGGCGGACGGCATCGGCTGGGTGCACGTGCGCAACGAGGAGGCCGGCGCCTTCGCGGCCGCCGCCGAGGCCGAGCTCAGCGGCCGGCTCGCGGTCTGCGCCGGTTCCTGCGGCCCCGGCAACACCCACCTCGTCCAGGGCCTGTACGACGCCCAGCGCAGCGGCCTGCCGGTGCTCGCGCTGGCCTCGCACATCCCGTCCGAGCAGATCGGCACCGGCTTCTTCCAGGAGACCCACCCCGAGCGGGTGTTCACCGACTGCAGCAACTGGTGCGAGATGCTCTCCACCCCCGCCCAGCTGCCCCGGCTGCTGCGGGTCGGCATCCAGCACGCGCTGGGTTCGCACGGTGTCTCGGTGCTCGCCTTCCCCGGGGACGTCGCCGCGCTGCCCGCCGCCGGGCCGACCGGCAGCAGCCACTTCCTCACCGAGCAGGCGGTGGCCGCGCCGCCCTGGTCCCAGGTGCAGGAGCTGGCCCGGCTGCTGAACGAGGCCCGCCGGGTCGCCCTGTTCTGCGGTGCCGGGGTGCGCGGGGCGCACGCCGAGGTGATGGCGGTCGCGGAGGCCCTGCACGCGCCGGTCGGGCACTCGCTGCGCGGCAAGGAGTGGATCCAGTACGACAACCCGTACGACGTCGGGATGAGCGGCCTGCTCGGCTACGGCGCCTGCCACGAGGCGCTGCACTCCGCCGACCTGCTGCTGCTGCTCGGCACCGACTTCCCGTACGACTCCTTCCTGCCGCAGGCGCACACCGTCCAGGTCGACCACGACGCGACCAGGCTGGGCCGGCGCACCGCCCTGGAGCTGGCCGTGCACGGGGACGTCGCGGCCACCCTGCGGGCCGTCCTGCCGCTGCTGGAGGCGAAGTCGGACCGCTCCTTCCTGGACGGCCTGCTGCGCAAGCACTGCAAGTCGCTGGAGGACGTGATCGGCGCCTACACCCGGGACATCGAGAAGCACCTGCCGATCCACCCGGAGTACGTCGCCTCGGTGCTGGACGACGTCGCCGCCGAGGACGCGGTGTTCACCGTGGACACCGGCATGAACAACGTCTGGGCCGCCCGCTACCTCCAGCCGAACGGCAGCCGCCGGGTGATCGGCTCCTTCCTGCACGGCTCGATGGCGAACGCCCTCCCGCACGCGATCGGCGCCCAACTCGCCTGCCCCGGGCGGCAGGTGATCGCGATGGCGGGCGACGGCGGGATCGGCATGCTGCTCGGCGAACTGCTCACGGTGGCCAAGCACCGGCTGCCGGTGAAGACGGTGGTCTTCAACAACGGCGCGCTCGGCATGATCAAGCTGGAGATGCTGGTCTCCGGCTACCCGGAGTACGAGATCGACAACGGGGACGTGGACTACGCGGGCATCGCCCGGGCGATGGGCATCCCGGCCAAGCGGGTCACCGAGCCGGCCAGGGTCCGGGAGGTGCTGGCGGAGGCGCTGGAACGGCCCGGGCCGGCCCTGGTGGACGTGGTCACCGACCCCAACGCGCTGTCCATCCCGCCGCGGATCACCGCCGCCCAGGTCAAGGGCTTCGCGCTGGCGGCCGGGCGGACGGTGCTGTCCGGCGGGGTCGGGCGGATGGTCGACCTGGCGCGCAGCAACCTGCGGAACATCCCCCGGCCGTGAGTCTCCCGTACCAGCGGTAGCGGTTTGCCCCTGAGGCAAATTTCTTGCCGCTGCGGCAGGGCGGGTGTCCACTGGTTCACATGACCAGCAGCACCACCGGTGCCACCGGCACTCCCGCCGACGACGGCCGGATCGACGACCAGGAGGTCGCCGGCCTCGCCGCCCGCCTCCGCGAGCACCGGCTCAGCAGCCGGCTCACCCTGGAGGTCGCCGCGGGCCGGATCGGCCTCTCCCCAGCGTATCTGTCCCGGCTGGAGACCGGTCGCCGGCAGCCCTCGCTGCCCGTCCTGCTCGGCCTGGCCCGCGCCTACGGCACCTCGGTCTCCGGGCTGCTCGGCGAGGCCCTGGTCGAACCGGACCCGGTGGTCCGCGGCGGTGCCATCGAGCCCGGCCGGGCCGGCGGTTGGGGCTACCGCCGGGCCGGTGCCCCCGGCCGCGCCATGCAGGCCCTGCGGGTGCACGTCCCGCCGGGCGTCCAGGACGCGGTGGTCCGGGTCCACCCCGGCGAGGAGTGGCTGTACGTCCTGCGCGGGGAGTTGCGGGTCACCCTCGGCGACCGCGTCCACCACCTCGCTCCCGGCGACTCGGCCCACTACGACTCGCTGACCCCGCACTGCATCGCCGCCGAATCCGGCACCGGCGTCGAACTGCTCTTCGTCCACACCCTGCTGCAGAGCCCCGGCGGCGAACTCTGCCTCGGCGGCGGCCCCGCCGCGAGCCACTGACCCGCCGTCGGACCACCTCGGAGGAGATCACCATGGCCGATCCCACCACCGCTGCCAACAGCGCCACTGCCGGTAGCAGCACCGCCGACAGCGCCACTGCCACCAGCACCGCGGCCCCCGACACCGCCGCCGGCCCGAAGACCATCGACGCCGGCAAGTGGGCGAACAAGCGGGTCTACCACCGCCTGGTGATCTACACCGTGGGCTGCCACCTCTTCGCCGGGTTCATCATCCTGCTGTTCGAACTGGGCACCCGCAACAAGTAGTCAGGCGTCGCGGAGCACCCGGCAGAGGGCCTCCAGGGCCGCCGGGAAGGCGTGCTCCGGCGGGGACGCGTAACCGATCACCAGCGCGGGCCCGGCCTCCTCCTCCGCCCCCTCCGCCCCCTCCGCCCCCGGCGTCGTCGGGTCGGCGCGGTGCGATGCGAGGCCGCTGAGGGCCAGCCCGGCGGCCTCGGCGCGGGCCAGCAGTTCCGCCTCCGGCGTTGCACCGGGCGGGAGTTGCAGGACGGCGTGCAGTCCGGCCGCGATGCCGGTGACCTCGACCCGCGGGGCGTGCTCGGCGAGCGCGGCGACCAGCCGGTCCCGTCGGCGCCGGTAGTGCAGCCGACAGCGCCGCACGTGCCGGTCGTACGTCCCCGAGGTGATCAGCTCGGCCAGGGCCAGCTGGTCCAGCACCGGGGACATGATGTCCGCCAGCGCCTTCAACCGGGTGACCGGTTCCACCAGCGCGTCCGGCAGGGCCAGCCAGGCCAGCCGCAGGCCCGGGGCCAGGCTCTTGGCGGCGGTGCCCGCGTACACCACCCGTTCCGGGTCGAGCGCCTGCATCGCGCCGAGCGGCTGCCGGTCGTAGCGGAACTCGCCGTCGTAGTCGTCCTCGATCACGTACCGGTCCTGCTCGCGCGCCCACCGCACCGCGGCCGCCCGCCGGTCGGCGGACAGCGGCGCGCCGGTCGGGTACTGGTGGGCCGGGGTGAGCAGGACGGCGGCGGGGCCGGCGTCCAGCCGGTCGACCAGCGCGCCCTCGCAGTCCAGCGGCAGCGGGACGGTCGCCAGCCCGGCGGCCCGCACCACGGCGTGCTGCGGCGGCAGCCCGTACGCCTCCACTGCGAGCGACCGGGCCCCGCGCTCCTTCAACGCCGCGCACAGCAGGCCCAGGCCCTGCTGGAAGCCGCCGCAGACGAGCAGGTGGTCCGGGTCGGTGCGGACCCCGCGGACCCGGGCCAGGTAGTCGGTCAGCGCCTCGCGCAGTTCGATCCGGCCCAGCGGGCTGCCGTAGCCGAACGCGTCGTGCGGCGCGGTGGCGAGGGCCCGGCGGGCGGCTGCCAGCCAGGCGGTGCGGGGGAACAGCGAGAGGTCGGGCCGCCCGGACATCAGGTCGTGCCGGACGCTCCGCGGCCGCCCCCCGGCCGGTGCGGACCGCGCGCCCCGCACCGGCACGGCCCGCCGCGCGACGGTGGTCCCCGACCCCTGCCGCGAGCTGAGCCACCCCTCGGCGGCGAGCTGCCCGTACGCCTCGACCACCGTGTTGCGGGCGATCCCGAGGTCCTCCCCGAGCGCCCGCGAGGACGGCAGGCGCGTTCCGGGCGCCAGCCGTCCGTCCTGCACCGCCTCGCGCAGCGCGTCCTCCAGCGCCGCCCGCAGGCCGGCACCGGCAGCGCGCCGCTCGGTGAGGTCCAGGTGCAGATCGCCGCCGAAGGAGGTCCAGGAGCCGTTCACGGGCCCCATTCTGACCTGTCGCGGCGGGTGCCGATGTGCTCGAAGCGGTGGCCGCCCTCCTTCGGGTTCGGCAGAATCGGGTGGGGTCGTCGGGGTTGGTGGGACCAGTGGGATGGTCGGGACGGTCGGTTCCCGTCAGCGATCCGACGGATTCCGAGGCGAGGATGTGACAGATGGGCGAGGAAGACTCCGAAGCGGAGCTGCTGGCCGCACGGTTCGAGGCGGAGCGCCCCCAACTGCGCTCCGTGGCCTACCGGATGCTGGGGTCGGTCGCCGAGGCGGAGGACGCCGTCCAGGAGGCGTGGCTCAAGCTGAGCCGCAGTGACGCGGGCGAGCTGCGCAACCTCGGGGCCTGGCTGACCACGGTGGTCGGCCGGATCTGCCTGGACCAGCTGCGTTCCCGGGTCTCCCGGCGGGAGGATCCGCTGCCCGAGCAGGAGGGGCGGGTGCGGCTGCCGGACCCGGTGGTGACCGGGTCGGCGGCGCTGGACCCGGTGCACGGGATCCTGGTCGCGGACTCGGTGGGGATTGCGCTGATGGTGGTGCTGGAGACGCTCTCCCCGGCGGAGCGGTTGGCCTTCGTGCTGCACGACATGTTCGACGTGCCCTTCGACGGGATCGCCGAGGTGCTCGGCCGGACCGCCGCCTCGACCCGCCAACTGGCCAGCCGCGCCCGCCGCCGGGTGCAGGGCGCCACCCCGGCCGGCGACACCGACGAAGGGCTCAAGCGGGCGGTGGTGGAGGCCTTCCTGGCCGCCGCCCGGGGCGGCGACTTCGACGCCCTGCTCGCGGTGCTGGACCCGGAGGTGGTGGCCCGGTCCGACGGCGGCACGCTGGTGCCGAGCGCGCTGCGCCGGGGCGCGGCCGAGGTCGCCGCCCAGGCGATCGCCTTCGCCCGGTTCGCCGCCGACGGACACCTGGTGCTGGTCAACGGCTCGCCCGGCGTGGTGTCCTTCGCCGAGGGCCGTCCGCTCTCGGTCATGTCCTTCACGATCCACCGCGGCCGGATCACCGGACTGGACATCCTCACCGACCCGGCCCGGCTGGGCGCCCTGGGGCTCGGCGCCTGAGTCGCGTCCGGCAACTCCCCCGGGCCGTACGGCAGTTCGCCGGACGGCCCGGGGGCATCGGGTACGGCCGTCGGTCAGCCCAGGCTGCTGGTCAGCCCAGACCGTCGATCAGCCCAGGCCGCCGGTCAGCCGAGGCCGCCGGTCGCGCGGAGGTTCTGCCCGGTGATCCAGCGGGCGTCCGGCCCGGCCAGGAAGGCGACCACGTCGGCGATGTCCTCGGGCTGTCCGAGCCGGCGCAGCGGGGTCATCCCCGCGACCCGGTCGAGCGCCTCGGGCGGGTTGGTGGCGCGCAGCAGGTCGGTGTCGGTGGCGCCGGGGGAGACGGTGTTGACGGTGATGCCGCGCGGGCCGAGCTCGGCCGCGGCGACGGCGGTGAGCTGCTCGACGGCGCCCTTGCTGGCGGCGTACGCGGCGATGCCGGGGACGGGGCGGGCGGTGTTCACGCTGGAGATGTTGACGATCCGTCCGCCGTCGCGCATCCGGCGGGCCGCGTAGCGGACGGTGGCGAACACGGCACGGGTGTTGACGGCCAGCACGGCGTCGAAGGCCGTGTCGTCGAGGTCCGCCAGCGGGGTGGGGGTGAAGGAGCGCGCGGCGTTGTTCACCAGGATGTCCAGCCCGCCGAGCCGCTCCTCGGCCGCGGCCATCAGCCGCTCGGCGGCGCCCGGCTCGCCGAGGTCGGCCGGTACGGCCCAGGCGCGTCCGCCGCCCGCCGCGACCGCGTCGACCACCGCCTCGGCGGCCGCCCGGTCGGTGGCGTAGCCGAGGACGACGTCCGCGCCCTCGCGCGCCAGCCGCTCGACGATCGCCCGTCCGATGCCCCGCGAGCCGCCGGTGACGACCGCCGCCCTGCCCTCGGCCACCCCGCGCACCTGTCCTGCCACCGTTCCTCCACTGTGAAGTCGCCTGTCCTGCCGGTGACATGGTCGCCGAGGCGACCGTTCGGCGCGCGGGTTTTCCTGCGGGACGGGCGGGACGGGCGGGACAGGACAGGCGGGACGGGCGGGCGCCGGAGCTGCGTTGGGGGCCTCAGACCGAGAGGTAGACCGCGCTGCCGAGGCCGGCCAGGAAGCAGTACACCGCGAACGGGGTCAGACTGCGGGTCTCGAAGTACTTGGTGAGGAAGCGCACCGAGATGTAGCCGGCCACGAAGGCGGCGACGCTGCCGGCCGCGACCGGGCCGAGCACGGAGGAGTTCTCCGGCTTGAACAGCTCGGGCACCTTCAGCGCCGAGGCGGCCAGGATGACCGGGGTGGCGAGCAGGAAGGAGAACCGGGCGGCGTCCTCGTGGTGCAGTCCGCGCAGGATGCCGGCGCTCATGGTGACGCCGGAGCGGCTGATGCCGGGGAACAGCGCGAGGATCTGGGCGGCGCCGATCCAGGCGCCCTGGCCGTAACCGAGCCTGGTCAGCCGGATGTCGGAGGCGATCGCGGGGTCGAGGCCGGGTTCGTCGACGGGAGCGGCGAACCCGGCCCGGCGGCGGCCGCTGCCGCCGCGCTTGAGCCGTTCGGCGCCGAGCAGCACCAGGCCGTTGAGGGCGAGGAAGACGGCGGCGGGCAGCGGCTTGCCGAGGGCGTGCCGCAGGGCCTTCTCCAGGACGAGTCCGGCCACGCCGACCGGGATGGTGGAGATGATGAGCAGCCAGGTGAGCTTCTCGTCCCGGGTCTGCACCCGGCGGTACCGGATCGAACTGACCAGGCCGCTGACCACCCGGACCCAGTCCCGCCGGAAGAACACCACCAGGGCGAGCGCGGTGGCGAGGTGCAGGGCGACCAGCGCGGCGAGGTAGGGGGAGCCGTCGGCGGTCATGTCGAGGTCCTGCTGGATCTTCCCGCCGAGCACGGCCGGGAGCAGGATGCTGTGGCCCAGGCTGGAGACCGGGAAGAGTTCCGTCACACCCTGCAGCAGGCCGACGCCTATCGCTTCCGGGTAGGTCAGGGTGGACATCGCGCACCTTCGCTCGGGGTCTGCGGCCGCCCGATCCCGGTGGCCACCGCGAAGCTACTACGGGCATGTAGACGCCTGGCAGGCCCGCTCCCAGAAGTTCATCGAGCGTATGTCCGGGCGTCACCGGGGCCCGTCCCACCCGAACAGCGCGCCGACCACGGTGCCCAGCAGACTGCCGAACGGCACGCTCCGGTGCACGGCGGCGCCGAGCAGCAGACCGGCGGTCGCGGCGAGCGGGACGCCCAGCAGCGGCAGGGCGACGGCCAGCAGGGCGGACAGGCGGGGCGGGCGGCCCATCGGGCGCCTCCTTCTGGGGCGAGGGGTCGACGGAGCCCTACGATGCAGCCTCCCGCAGCGTCAGCTTCAAGTCCTTTTCCGGGACTTGGCGCGGACGATCGTCCGACTCGGACGTCGGTCTGACACGGACGTCCGTATCGGCCAGGCGTCCGGACGATCGGACGGTCGATCAAGACGTACGTCCGACCAAGACGCACGTCCGTCCCGTCAGACCTCCACCCGCCGCCACCCCGACCCGTCGGCGGGCACCGGGGCGGTCGCGAAGTCGTAGCGCAGCAGGTCCGGCCCGAGCGCCAGCAGGGAGATCGAGGAGGAGCCCCAGATCCGCCCGTCGCCGAAGTCCCGGCGCTGGATCAGTGCGGCGTCCTCGTCCGGTGCCAGCCCGTCGCCGGTGATGACCGGCAGCCAGCCGCCCCAGGCCCGTTCGGTCGGGCCGTCGGCGGTGGGGTTGGGCCGGCGTTCGGCGCGGAACCGGGCCCGGAAGTGGTCGGCGCGGGCGGCCATCAGCGAGCGGATCCGCTCGGAGGCGGTGCGGTTGGCGGCCATCCCCTCCAGCCCGTCGTTGAGCACCACGCTGAGCCCGGTGGGCAGTTCGTGCTCGGCGAGCCGGCCGCCGCCCCAACTGGTGACCCGGGCGCCGTCGGGGCGGACCTGGACGAGGTGGAAGGGGTCGTACGGGGTGAGGTCGAGGTGGCCGATCCCGCCCTCGCGGACCGCGGTGAGCGGGAGTTCGCCGCGGCTGAGCCGGCTGTCGGCGGGGGCGAGCGGGCCGAAGCCGTTCAGCAGGCAGGCGGCGGTGCGCAGGGTCGGGTCGACGGCCAGCCAGGTGCCGCCGGCCGCGAGGTCCAGTCCGCCGAGCAGTTCGGGCCGCTGCGGCCAGTGGTGGTCCGGCGGCAGCCAGGCGCGGCCGAGGTACTCGTCCCGGACGGAGAGCAGCAGCACCGGTACCGCTGCCTCCGGCTCGATGCTGATGAACGCCGTGCACACGGTCCCGTCCCCCTGGTCCGATCCGCCGGTCCGATCCGCTGGTCCGATCCGCTGGTCCGATCCGCTCCGAAGATGCGAAGATCCACCAGAGATCCTCGCACGCCCGTTCGCGTGCCGGAAGTGGCCCAAGGATCCGGGCGGCAAATGCACCAGTGGCGCGGGCCAGTCGGCCCCTAGGCTGGCGACCGTGACGACGAACGAGACCGAGACGCACCAGACCGAGACGCACCAGACCGAGACGCACCGGACCGACTCCGCCGTGCCCGCCCCCGAGCTGCGCCTGCAGCTGGGGCGACTCGCCCCCGAGTTCTACCAGGCCATGATCGCCGTGGACCGGGCCTCCCGGCAGGGCCTGGACCCGGTCCTCGCCGAGCTGGTCAAGGTGCACGCCTCGATGATCAACGGCTGCGCCTTCTGCATCGACATGCACGCCACCGACGCCCGCAAGAACGGCGAGCAGGACCACCGCCTGGTCTCCCTCCCCGCCTGGCGCGAGACCCCCTGGTTCACCGCCCGTGAGCGCGCCGCCCTCGCCCTCACCGAGTCGGTCACCCTGCTCACCCAGGGGCACGTGCCGGACGCCGTGTACGCCGAGGCCGCCGCGCACTTCGAGCAGGCCGAACTGGCCCAGCTGATCGCGCTGATCGCCACCATCAACGCCTGGAACCGGATCGGCGTGTCCACCCGCATGAGCCCGGCCGCGAAGTGAGCGGGGCCGCCATGACCACCCAGCAGGAGAAGGCCCGGCTGCTCCGGGAGCTGCACCGCCCGGGCGAGCCGCTGGTGCTGGCCAACGTGTGGGACGCGGCGAGCGCCCGGCTGGTGGCCGGCGCCGGGGCGCGGGCCTTGGCGACGGCCAGCGCCAGCGTGTCCTGGTCGCTCGGCAGCCCGGACGGCGGCGGCGCCGACCGCGAGCAGGTGCTGGCGCGTACCGCCAAGGTGGTCCGCTCGGTCGACCTGCCGGTCACCGCGGACCTGGAGAGCGGCTACGCGGACACCGCGGCCGGGGTCGGCGCGACCGTCACCGCGCTGCTCGCCACCGGCGCGGTCGGGGTGAACCTGGAGGACGCGGACCACACCCCGGAGCAGGCCGCGGAACGGGTCGCGGCGGCCCGGGCGGCGGCCGACGCGGCCGGCGTCCCGCTGTTCCTGAACGCCCGGACCGACGTCTTCCTGCACGGCCTGGGCGAGCCGGAGGGCCGGCTGGACGAGGCGGTCCGCCGGCTGCGGGCGTACGTCGAGGCGGGCGCGGACGGCGTGTTCGTCCCCGGCGTCACCGACCCGGAGACCGTCGCCGCCCTGGTCGCGGCCGTCCCGGCCCCGCTGAACGTGCTGGCGGCGCCGGGCGCACCCACGGTCGCCGAGCTGGCGAAGCTGGGCGTGGCCCGGATCAGCCTGGGCCCGGGCCTGGCCAAGGTGGCCTACGCGGCGGTGCGCCGGGCGGCCGAAGAGGTGTACGCGAGTGGCACGTACGCCTCCCTGGACGGCGGGCTGACCTACCCGGAGCTCAACGGCCTGTTCACGGGCTGAGCCCCGGCCCGGGCGTCGGACGGGAGCAGGCGACAGACAGGAGCGGGCGGCGGACCGCACGGGGGTCGGTCGGCCGCCCGCTCCACCGTGCGCCCGGGCGGCCCCGGAGCGGCGGGCCGCCCCGGGGCGACGGACGGGTCAGGGGCGACGGACGGGTCAGCCGATCTGCCCGCTGATCCCCGGGTGGGACATCTGGTTGGTGCCGATGGCCTCCACCTCGTCGGCCGTGTGCCCGACCACCGGGAGCTTGCCCGCGGTCTGCAGGGCGAGGTCGGCGGGGGAGAGGTTGAGACCGTCGGTGAGGCCGCCGGTGGCGTCCGGCGAGCTGGCGACCTGGCTGGTGGCGGAGGCCGCCGGGGCGGCGAGGGCGAGGCCCGCCATGGTGAGGGCGGCGAGGGTGGCGAGTTTCTTCATGCCCTGCCGAACGACCGGGCCGCCCTCAGGTAACCGGCTGGCGGCGACCGTCACCCCCGCCGCCGGGTCCGCCCCCGGATCGCGCACCCGTCCTGCCGGTCACACTTCCGCCCCTCGGGCCGTCACCCTGCTGCCGCTCCCGCCCCTCCGGCCGTCACCCGCAGCGTCCGCACGCTGTTGCTCACGAACGAGCCGATCGGCTCCGGCCGTTCGCCCTCCGCCAGGGCCAGCGCCGGGAACCGCGCGAACAGGTGCCGCAGCGCCGTCTCCGCCTCCAGCCGGGCCAGCCCCGAGCCGAGGCAGAAGTGCGGGCCGTGCCCGAGCGAGAGGTGCCGGGCGGGCTGCCGGGTGAGGTCGAAGCGGTCGGCGTCCGGGTAGTGCCCGGCGTCGCGCCCGGCCGCGGCGTACGAGGCGAGCAGGGCCTCGCCGCGGCGGATCACCACGTCGCCGACCTCGATGTCCTCGCTCGCGTAGCGCAGCGGGAACTGGCCGACCGGCGAGTCGTACCGCAGCGTCTCCTCCACCACCGCGGACCACGGCTGCGCGCCGTCCAGCACCAGTCGCAGCTGGTCGGGGTGGGCGAGCAGGGCCCGGACCGCGTTGGTGATCAGGTTGAGCGTGGTCTCGTGCCCGGCCACCAGCATCAGCAGCAGGGTGCCGACGAGTTCGGCCTCGCTGAGCCCGTCCCCGGCCTCGCGGACGGCGATCAGGTCGGTGGTGAGGTCGTCCCCGGGCCGGGCCCGCTTGGCGGCGACCACCGAGGCCAGCAGCGCGTTGAGGTCCCGCTGGGCGGCGAGCGCCGCCTCGGGGGTGGCCGAGCTGGAGACCAGGGTGTCGGAGAGGTGGTGCAGTTCGTCCTGCTGCTCCGCCGCGAGACCGAGGAGTTCGCCGATCACCTGCATCGGCAGCGGGTAGGCGAAGTGCTCGCGCAGGTCGAACTCGCCCTCCAGCTCGGCGACCCGGTCGAGCAGTGCGACGGTCCGGGCCTCGATCGCGGGGGCCAAGGCGGCTATTCGGCGCGGGGTGAAGGCCTGGCTGACCAGTCCGCGCAGCCGCTTGTGGTCCTCGCCGTCGGCGGTGATCATGCCGGGCACCGCGACGAAGTTGAGCAGCGGCCAGCCGTAGGGCAGCCGGCCCTCCCGGAAGAGGGTCCACAGCCGGGGGTTCTTGCCGACCCGGGGGTCGGCGAGCAGCGCCTGGAGGGTGTCGTGGTGGGTTACCGCCCAGACCACCACCCCGCCAGGGAGCTCCACCAGGACGGCCGGGCCGGCTGCCCGGAGCCGGGCGTTCTCGCCGTGCTGGTCGCGTCCGTAGGGGTCGAGCCGGACGGGCTCGGGGCGGGGGCCGCGGGGGTCGTCGGCGGTGTCCATGCGGGCCTCTCGGGGGCTGGCGGGCGGGGCGGGGTGAAGGCGCTGTAGAGCACCGGAAGGGCGACCAGGGCCCGTGACCAGGGGGACGGACGCCAGGACAACTCGCCCGGCGGTACGGCCAGTTGGAGGTCCGGAAGGCGGTGCAGCAGGGTCTCGATCGCGGTCTCGACGATGATCCGGGCCGGGTGCTGGGCCGGGCAGACGTGCCGGCCCGCACCCCAGGCGAGGTGGGCTCGGTTGCCGCCGAGCGAGCCCTGGGCGGCGGAGGAGGCGCCCTGGGCGGCCGGGTCGGCGTTGGCCGCGGCCAGGCCGAGCACCAGCATGTCGCCCTTGCTGATGTACTGGCCGCCGAGGACGGTGTCGCCGGTGGCCCACCGGCCGGGGAAGTTCTGGGTCGGCGGGTCGCGCCAGAGCACCTCCTCCAGCGCGTCGGAGACGGTCAGCCGCCCGCCGGTCAGGGTGGCCCGGAAACGGCGGTCGGTGAGCAGCAGCCGCAGCGTGTTGCCGATCCAGTTGATGCAGGTCTCGTTGCCCGCGACCATCAGCACCACCAGGTGGTGCACCGCCTCCTCGTCGGTCAGCGCGGCCGGGTGGGCGAGCAGCCAGGAGGTGAGGTCGGCGCTCGGGGCGGTACGGCGATGCCGGACCAGTTCGGTCAGGGTGTTCTGGAACTCCCCGGCGGCGCGCACCGATTCGGGCCCGCTGTCGACGAAGTGGCTGATCAGCTCGATCATCCGGGGCCCGCTGCCGGGGGGCAGGCCGACCAGCTGGGTGGAGACCAGCAGCGGCAGGGCGCGGGCGTACTGGCCGATCAGGTCGGCGGTGCCGTCCGGGCCCCAGCTGTCGATCAGCCCGTCGGCGGCGGCCTCGGTGGTCTCCCGCAGCTGCCGGTGGTCGATCTGGGCCAGGGTGTCCGAGACGGCGGCGCGCAGCCGCTGGTGCTCGGCGCCGTCCAGGTTGAGCAGGGTGGGCCGCCAGGCGGTCATCGGCTGCAGCCGGGAGTCGGCGGCCAGCCGGCCCTCGGCGGGCACCCGCCACTGCCGCGAGTCCTTGGAGAACAGCGCCTCGTTGCGGGTGAGTTCGAGCAGTTCGGCGTAGCCGAGGACGAGCCAGGCCTCCACCCCGGGCTCCAGCTCGATCGGCGCGACCGGGCCGTGGCGCTCGCGCAGCCGGGCGTACAGGCCGTGCGGGTCGTCGGCGACGGCCTGCCCGTGCAGCGGGGTGAGCGGGACGCCGACCGGCAGCCCGGCACCGGGCGGGGCACCGTACGGGGCTCCGGTCCCGTACCCGCCGGCGACGCCGTACGCGCCACCGGCACCGTACGGGCCGCCGGTGCCCTGCGGCCCGCCGGCGCCGTGCGCGACCGGGCAGCCCGAGGACCGCGGGGGCTCGGGGGCGGTCACGGCTGGAGCTCCAGCAGCGAGCTGCGGTGCAGGTGGTCGACGAAGTCGATCAGCAGGTCGTAGGACTGCCGCCGGTCCCGGGCGTCGCAGTACAGGATCGGCACCTCGGGCAGCACGTCCAGCGCGGAGCGCAGCTCCTCCTCCGGGTAACTCGGCGTGTCCGGGAAGGTGTTGACGGCCACCGCGAAGGGGATGCGCTGTTCCTCCAGCCGGCCGAGCACGTCGAAGGCCTCGTCCGGCCGGCGCAGGTCGACCATCGCGATGGCGCCGAGCGCGCCGCGCGACAGGTCGTCCCACAGCGGCCAGAAGCGCTGCTGCCCCGGCGTACCGAACAGGTACAGCGCGAGCCGGGAGTTGAGCGTGATCCGGCCGAAGTCCAGCGCGACCGTGGTGGTGGTCTTGCCGCTGCGCCCGGTGAGGTCGTCCACGCCGCTGCTGGCGGCGGTCATGGTCTCCTCGGTGCGCAGCGGGGTGATCTCGCTGAGCGAGCCGACCAGGGTGGTCTTGCCGACCCCGAACGGGCCGGTGACCAGGATCTTCACCGCGCCCTGCACCGTGGACGGCAGGTACTGCGGTCCGGCCGGCGCGTCGGTGGGGGCTTCAGCGGAGTTGGCGGAGGCCAACGAGCACCTCTTCCAGGAGGGTTGTGGGCAGGCGTTCGGCCTGCGGGACGGGCGGGAGCACCTGCACGGCGCCGAGGTCCCAGAGGTCGCCGACCAGCACCTTGACGACGCCGAGCGGCAGCCCCAGGTGGGCCGCCACCTCGGCGACGGACAGCAGGCTGTGGCAGAGCCCGAGGATGCGCCGGTGCTCCCGGTTGAGCAGGGCGTGCTCGGGCAGTTCCGGGGGATCGGCCGGCCCTAACGGTCCGGGCAGGGCGCTGACCAGGCTCTCGATCGCCAGGTCGGCGCGGGTGGGGCGGCTGCGCCCACCGGTGATGACGTAGGGCCGGACCGGCCCGTTCACCGGTGGCCCCCCGCCGCGTGATCAACGCGCGGCGGGCTGGTGAGGTGGGCGCCGATCCGCTCGACCAGGACCTGCATCTGGTACGCGACCAGCCCGGCGTCGACCGCCTCGCTGGTGACCACGGCCAGGTGGGCGCCGGCCCCGGCGGCGACGATGAACAGGTAGCCGCCGCCGTACTCGATGATGATCTGGCGGGTGGCGCTGCCGGGGCCGCCGAAGCCCGTCGCGACGCCGCGGGCCAGCGACTGGAGCCCGGAGCAGGCGGCGGCGAGCCGTTCGGCGTCCTCCCGGGCGATGTCGGCGCTGCGGCCGATCTCCAGGCCGTCGTTGGAGACGACGACGGCGTGTTGGACCTGGGGGACGGCGATGATGTCGGCGAGCAGCCAGCCGAGATCGGGGGTGGTGGTCATGGAACTCTCCGGGGCGATGGGGAAGTCGGGGGAGCGGGGCGGGTTCAGTGCGGGGCGGGTCCAGAGCGGGCCGGGTTCAGTGCGGGCCGGGCGGGCCCTGGGCCCGGGTGCGGGCCGCCGACCGGCCGCTGGCCGTCCCGGCCTGGAACATCGCCATGAACGCCTGGGCGTCCCGGGCCGAGCGGTACGGCGGCTCGGGCGGGGGCGGGGGAGCGGCGTGCTGGGCGGGTCGGTTCGCGCGGTCGCGCCGGTGGCTCCGGCGGGGCAGCGGCGGAGGGGAGTCGGGCGCCGGGGCCCGGCCGGCGGGCGGGGTCTCCACCAGCGGGTGGGCGGCGCCGGGGTGGTCGGGGCCGACGGCCGGGCGGGGGTCGGGGGTGAACGCCCGGTCGTCCGGCCCGAGTCCGGGCACGGTGGGCGGCAGCGGCTCGGTGAGCAGGGCGTTCGGCAGCAGTACGACCACCCGCACGCCGCCGTACGGGGAGGGCGCCGAGCTGAGGGTGACCCGGAACCCGTAGCTCTCGGCGAGCCGGCCGACGGCGGCCAGCCCCAGCTGCGGTACCTCGCCGAGCCGGGAGACCTCCAGGCTGCTGCCCCCGGCGAGGGCGGCGGCGGCCTTGGCGACGGCCTGTTCCGGCATGCCGACGCCGCCGTCGTCGATCTCGATGACCGCGCCGTTGTGCACCGGCATCAGGGTGACGAACACCTGGGTGCTGGGCGGGGAGTAGCGGGTCGCGTTGTCCAGCAGTTCGGCGATGGCGTGGATCAGCGCCTCGGCGGCGGCGCCGACCACCGCGGTCTCGATCCGGCTGCGGACGACCACCCGCTGGAACGGCAGGATCCGCGACTGGGCGCCGCGCACCACGTCCTCCAGCGACACCGGCTCCGGCCAGTGCCGCCCGGCCCGGGCGCCGCACAGCACGGCCAGGGTCTGGGCCAGCCGGGCCTGTTGGGCGGCGGCGTGGTCGGCCTTGAGCAGGCCCTCCAGCAGCGCCGGGTCGTCGTGGGTGCGCTCCATCTCGTCGAGCAGGGCCTGCTGGTCGTGGGCCATGACGAGGATCCGGCGGGCGACGCTGAGGAAGGCCCGCTGGCTGGAGGCGGTGAGTTCCTGCTCCTGCTGGACGGCGGCCAGGTCGGCGCCCCGGCGGGAGAGTTCGGCGGTCAGCTGCTCCTCGAGCCGGGCGAGTTCGCCCGCCAGCCGGTCGGCCCGGCCGCGCTGGGTGACGGACACGGCGCGGTACCGCGCGGCGGCCACGAGGGCGAGGACGGCGAGCACGCCGGTAGCCGTTGCGCACCACTGAGTCATCGTCACGCCGCGAATTCTAGGGCGATGATCCTACGAAGGTGTGAACGGATCTCGCCATGTGACCGGATCTCGTCAATATCGAGTCAATACGCCGCCGTTCCGGCGTCGTTCGACCCCGACCGCGGGGCCCTGACAAGCCGTCTGATCGTTCGTCCAGGGTCTTTTGACCTCCCTCGACGTGACGCGTGGTGGCCGGTTCGGGTCCCGGGATGTGTGGGGCCGGTGTGCACGGTGTCGCCGAACCGGCGGCATCCGGTGCAGGAGCGCGCGGTCGGGCGTCGGGCGGCATCCGGTGCAGGAGCGCGCGGTCAGGCGTCGGGCGGCATCCGGTGCAGGAGCAGCAGCGCCACGTCGTCCGGCCGGGAGCGGCGCTCGGTCACGTTCAGGGTGAGCAGGTCGGCCAGCTGCTCCAGCGCGGGGGCCGCGCCGATCCGCTCCGGGCCGGTCCGCCGGGCCCACAGCTCCAGCCCGCCGATCATCCGGTGCACCGACTCGTCGTAGTCCTCCTCGCGGTCCTCGACCAGCCCGTCCGTGTAGGCCAGCAGGGTCTCGCCGCCCGCCAGCCGGGCGGTGGCCAGCGGGTACGGCTGCCCCGGGTCCACGCCCAGCGGCGGGCCGCCCGGCAGCTCCAGCTCGACGGCCGTGCCGTCGGCGGCGATCCGCACCGGCGCCGGGTGCCCGGCCCGGGCCGCGGTCAGGCCGCCGTCGGCCGGGTCCAGGGTCAGGTAGAGGCAGGTCGCGAACAGCTCGGTGTCCAGCTCGGACAGCAGCCGGCTGGTCCGGGCCAGGGTCGCCGCCGGGTCGTGCCCGTCCGTGGCGTACGCCCGCAGGCCGCTGCGCAGCTGGCCCATCACGGCGGTCGCCTCGGCGTTGTGGCCCTGCACGTCGCCGATCACCAGCCCGATCCGGCCGTCCGGCAGTTTCAGCAGGTCGTACCAGTCGCCGCCGATCTGCATGCCCTCGGTGCTGGGCAGGTAGCGGGCGGCGCTGGCGATCCCCGGCAGCCGGGGCAGGGTGCGCGGGAGCATCGCGCGCTGCAGCTCGCCGGCCCGGTGGTGGTGGGTGTCGTACAGCCGGGCCCGCTCCAGGGACTGCGCGAGGATGCCGGCGAAGGTCGAGTACAGGGTGCGGTCCGCGCGGCTGAACACGCGCTCGGTGGCGAAGGTGATCAGGCAGGAGCCGACCTGCCGGCCGGAGGCGACCAGCGGCAGCACCGCCCAGGCCGCCGGGGCGTCGGCCCCCACCGGCCCGGCGCCGGGTTCGCTGAACAGCGGGGCCGAGCGGGCCGGCGGCGAGGGCTGCCTCACCTGCTCGGAGACGGTCTGCTCGGAGATCGCGTGCTCTGAGCGGACCTGGCCGGGGCGGACCTGGTCGGAGCTGACCTGCTCGGAGCGGACCTGCTCGGAGAGGTCCGCCAGCCGGGTCAGCTCGGCCCGGCGTGGTCCGCCGTACCCGGTGTGCGAGACCGGCAGCAGCCGGCCCTCGTCCACCAGGTCCAGCACGATGCCGGCGGCGCCGAGGGCCGGACGGGCCACGTCGGTGACGGCGGCGGTGACGTCCCGGACGGTCACCGCCCGGGACAGCGCCCGGGTCAGCGACAGCAGCAGCGCCGTCCTGGCCCCGGCCGGGTCGTGCGGCGGCTCGGCGTCCCGGGCCCGGCGGTGCTCCACGTCGGCGAGCAGCCCGGCCATCCGCACCGGACGGCCGTGCACGTCCAGCATCACCTCGCCGGACTCCTCGACCCGCGCGACCTTCCCGCCACGGCGCAGCAGCCGGTAGCCGATCCGGTAGCGGCCGCCGCTCGCCAGCGCCTCCGCCAGGGCCGCCTGCACGTCCGGAAGGTCCTCGGGGTGGACGATCCGCTCCAGCTCCGGGGCGGCCCCGTCCGGCTCGACGGGCCGGCCGGCCACCGCGAAGGCGGCCGCGTCCCAGTAGCTCTCCCCGGTGACCAGGTCGCGCTCGAAGGCGCCGTGCCCGGCGGCCCGCACCGCCAGCGACAGCAGCGGGCGGGCCGGGGCGGCGTCCGGCGCGGGCGGGAGCACCTGCGCGGTGCGGTCGCCGGTGCGGTCGCCGGGGTGGTTTCCGGCGCGGTCGCCGGTGTGGTCGAGGGTGTGGTCCAGCAGGTGGTGCAGCCGGTGGGCGCAGGCCCCGGCGATCGTCTCCAGCACGTCCAGATCGCGCCCCGGGACGGTGCCCCGGTGCGCCAGGGCGAGGGCCAGCACGCCGATCGACCGCTCGTCCACCACCAGCGGCAGGCTGACCACGGCGACCAGCCCGGTGCCCAGCCCGGCGTTCCGGTTCGGGTAGTCGACGCTGGTGTGCTCCGGGCCGAGCAGGTACGGGCGGCGCAGCCGCAGCGCCATCGCGGCGGGCAGCTCGCCGGCCGGGTCGACCAGGCCGTAGCGCTCGTGCGCCCAGTCCGGCAGCCCGTGCGAGGCGGTCAGCCGGAGCATCCCGGCGGGGTCCAGCAGGTACAGCGCGGAGCCTTCGCCGGTGATCCAGTTCGGGCCCTCGGCGAGGACGGTGCCGAGCAGCTCGGCGGCGCTGGTGCAGCCGAGCAGCAGGCGCACGCAGCGCATCGGGCTGCGGGTGGCCGGGCTGCGGGCGGCCGGGCTGCCGGCCGGCGTCCGGCTCTCGTCCTCGGGGGTGGGCACTAAATCTTCATACCCCATTTCCATAGCCGCGGGCGGAGTCCGGCCCGGGAGCCTCATCCGGTCGCGGCCGTGCCCAGCCGTCGCACCAGCACCAGCGTCCGGTCGTCCGCCACGTCCTGCGCCACCGTGCGCACCAGTCGCCCCGCCGCACCCCGTACCAGCTGCTGCTGCGTCCGGTGGGTGCGCACCTCCGGCTCGGCCGCCGCCAGCAGCCGGCCCACCCCCTCGTCCAGGTCCCGGCCCGGCACCTCCACCAGGCCGTCGCTGAACAGCAGCAGCGAATCCCCGTGCGCCAGCCGCCCCGGCACCCCCGGGTACGGCGCCCCCGGCACCAGCCCCAGCGCCGGACCGCCGTGCTCCGACGGCACCCAGCCCGACCGGCGGCAGAACCGCACCGGCGGCGGATGGCCCGCGTTGAACAGGCGGTAGCGGCCCGTCGCCGGGTGCAGCGCCAGGTGCACGGCCGTGGCGAAGTCGTCCTCCCAGCCCATCCGCACCAGGTGGTCGTTGGCCGCCGGCAGGAACGCCTCCGGCGGTACCCGGCCCAGCAGCATCGCGAACGCCCCCGACAGGTGCGTCGACCGGGCCGCCGCCCGGGTGCCCTTGCCCGACACGTCCACCAGCACCAGTTCCAGCAGGTCCTCCTCCGGCCGGTGGGCGCACAGCAGGAAGTCCCCGGAGAACGACGCGCCGCCCGCCGGGGCCAGCGCACTGTCGAAGTGCCAGTCCAGCAGCCGCTCCGGCAGCCGGGCCAGGGCCCGGTTGTGCTCCGCCAGCTCCAGCAGCATCGAATCGCCCTGGGTGCCGCGCAGCCCCAGCCGGTCCCGGAAGCGGTTCGCGGTCAGCACCGTCGCGCCTGTTGCCGCCACCACCACCGTCACCCCCAGCCGCACCCCGTGCGGGTCCTGCACCACCGCCCCCAGCAGAGCGCCCGTCAGCGCCGCGCCCACCAGCACCCGCAACTGCCCGCGCCGCAGCACCAACCCGCCACCCACCACCGGCAGCACCAGCGCCGACGGCGGCCACCCGTACGGCAACAGGACCGGCAACACCCCCAGCACCGCCGTCACCCCGAGCAGCACCCCCAGCGCCACCCGCCCGGCCCGGACGTCCCCGTCCAGCAACCGGCCGTACCACCGCCGCACCCTCGCTATCAGTGCGGGCACCCGGGACCTCCGCGAAGGCGTGGGCGGTCCCCTGTCATGACCACCAGTCAGCCCGGCCACACTAACCCCTCCCACCTCCCGCCCCGCAGCCCCTTCTCCCCCGCCCGGTCCGCCTGCCGCTGCGCCCCGCCCGTCCCCGCCAAGCCCGTTCCGGGCCCACGGTCACCAGAAGTCACCTCGCCCGACCTCTGGCGCGCGCCCGAGCCCCGGCCCCCCGCCGAAGCCCCGTGCTCCCCCCGCCGCTCCCGCGTAACAGGAAGTCGGCCCGCCCGACTTCCCGCGCACTTCCCGGCTTGCCCGCCCCCTCAGCACAGTGGCCGCCCGCCCGCGCCTGCCGCCCCGCAGCCCCTTCTTCTCCCCTGCCCGGTCTCCTTGCTGCTGCGCCCCGCCCGTCTCCGCCAAGCCCGTTCCGGACCTGCGGTCACCAAAAGTCGGCCCGCTCGACTTTTGGTGCGCGCCCGCGCCCCGTTCGCCGATGCTGCTGCGTTTCCTTGCTGCGTGTCCTCGCCCCGACGGTTCGGGGCAGGTGGCCCGCTGACGCCAGAAGTCGGCCCGCCCGACTTCTGGTGCGCGCCTGAGCCCCGTTCGCCCGCGCCGAGTAGGCGCCGCCCTCCGTCGTAGCCCCGTGCTCCCTCCGCCGTTTCCGCGTAACAGGAAGTCGGCCGGCCCGACTTCCTGGGCACTTCCCGGCTTGCCCGCCCGCCGACACCTGCCGCCCCGCAGCCCGTTCTCCTGTGCCCGGTCTGCGTGCTGCTGCGTTCCGGCCGTCTCCGGCAGGCCTGTTCTGGGCCTGCGGTCACCAGAAGTCGGCCCGCTCGACTTTTGGTGCGCGCCCGAGCCCCGTTCGCCGATGCTGCTGCGTTTCCTTGCTGCGTGTCCTCGCCCCGACGGTTCGGGGCAGGTGGCCCGCTGACGCCAGAAGTCGGCCCGCTCGACTTCTGGTGCGCGCCCGAGCCCCGGCCGTCCGCGCCGAGTAGGCGCCGCCCTCCGCCGTAGCCCCGTGCTTCCCTCCGCCGTTTCTGCGTAACAGGAAGTCGGCCGGGCCGACTTCTCGCGCGCAGCCCCCGCCCGTGGGAGGAGTCGGCCTCCTCGCGGAGGGGCCCGCCTGATCTCGTCGATCGGTGGGGCCGCACTCTTTCAATGGCCCGGCTACCTCTGCCGGAAGGTTTCTTCTCGGTCTGCCTCGCGCGAGAGGTCGATGGGGTCGACTTCTGGCGCGCTCACTGCCGCCGCCGCGTTTCTCTGCGGCCAGAGAGTCGCGGCCGGTCGCCTGGTGGCCTCTTTCCCACGGGGTGCTGCGCGAGAAGTCGGCCGGGCCGACTTCCTGGGCACTTCCCGGCTTGCCCGCCCGCCGACACCTGCCGCCCCGCAGCCCGTTCTCCTCTGCCTGGTCTGCGTGCTGCTGCGTTCCGGTCGTCACCGCCGGGCCCGTTCTGGCCTGCGGTCACCAGAAGTCGGTCCGCCCGACTTCTGACGCGCGCCCGAGCCCAGTAGGCGCCGCCACCCGCCGAGGCCCCGTAGCTCCGTGCTCCCTCCGCCGTTTCTGCGTATCAGGAAGTCGGCTGGGCCGACTTCCCTTGCAGAGGCGCCCGCCTGGTGGGGCCGCGCTTTTCCAGCGCCCCGGTTGCCCGCGCCGGAAGGCCCCTTCTCGGCCTGCCTCGCGCCAGAAGTCGATGGGGCCGACTTCTGGCGCACCCACCGGGCGCCCGGTGGCCCCTTTCTCACGGGGTGCTGCCCGGGTTTCGGCCGGGGGTCTCTGCGGTGGGGGCACCTCCCGGCCGAAGGCTGGGGGAGCGTCGCAGGCCCCGGCCTGAGCCGCGGGGCGCGTTCTAGGCGGTGGCCGTCCCGGGCCAGGTGTGGAGGGCGGTGGTGAGGGTGGTGATGAGGCGGTCGTGGGTGGTGGTGGGGTCCTCGGCGAGTTGGAAGGCGCCGGCGATGGAGAGGGAGGCGAAGCCGTGGGCGAGGGAGCGGACGGTGCGGGCGGCGTGGACGGCTTCGGGGCCGTCGAGGCCGTAGCCGCGGAGGACGGCGACGATGACGCCGACGAGCCGGGTGGCGGCGCGGGTGAGGTCGTCGTCGGGCTGAGGGGCCTGGGGGAGGGCGGCGTAGCGGTGGGGGTGTGCGGTGGCGTAGGCCTGGTAGGCGCGGAGGACGGCGGTGACGGCGTCGTCCCCGCTGCGGCCGACGGCGGCTTCCGCCAGCCGGTCGGCGAGCTCCTCGGTGACCCGGACAGCGATGAGGCGCCGCAACTCGCCGAGTCCGCCGCTGACGTGCTTGTACAGCGAGGGGGTGGCGACGCCGGCCCGGGTGGCGACGGAGGCGAGGGTGAGGGCTTCACCGCCCTGGTCGTCGATGAGGGCGAGGGCGTGCTCGACGACCTGGTCGGGGGTCAGTCCTACGCGGGGCATGGCTTCGTTCTCTCCGTACGGGCGGGGGTTCAGGCGAGTTCGGCGAGGAAGGGCAGCAGGGCGTCGGCGACGGCCTGCGGGTTGTCGGCCATCGGGTAGTGCCCGGACCCTTCGATCATCACCTTGCGGGCGCCGAGCTTCTCGGCCTGGAGGTCGGCGACGGCCTCGGGCTTCGGGAAGTCGGGGTCCTTGCTGCCCATGAGGACGAGGGCCGGGCAGCGGACGGCCGCGCACCAGCCGACGGGTGCGGAGTCGCCGGTGACGTGGCCGCGGGTGGCGGTCCGCCGGCCGGGGGTGCGCAGGGCGGCGACGAGCCCGTCGACGTAGCCGTCGAGGTCGGCGGGGCGGGGGCCGGGGTAGGCCATCTTGCGCAGGTAGAAGCCCCAGATGCCGGGCCACCGGACCATGGCGGCGCCCATGACGACCATGACGCCCCGCATGAGGGCGTTGGCCCGGTGTTCAACGAAGGCGTCGATCAGGGCGATCCCGGCGACCCGCTGGGGTGCGTCGCCGGCGACCTTGACGACCGTCGCCCCGGTGTAGGACTGCCCGACCAGGACGGCCCGTTCGATGCCGAGGTGGTCGAGCAGGGCGAGGACGTCGGTGGCGATGGCGGCGGGCCCGTAGTCGTCCCAGACGATCGAGGAGTCGCCGAAGCCGCGCAGGTCCATGGTGACGACCCGGTGGCCGGCGGCGGTGAGCAGCGGGTGCAGGTGCCGGTAGGCGTGGCGGGAGTCGAGCATCCCGGGGAGGAGGACGACGGGGGTGCCGTCGCCCTGCCGGGTGTCGTCGTACGCGAGGCGGCCGCCGGGGACGTCGAGGAACTGGGTGCTCGGGGTGCTGGTGCCGTTCATGGTGGGCCTCCGCCGGCTCGCTCGTTTCTGCCTGTAGCCAAAAAGCTAAGGCTAATAGCCTTAGCCGTCAAGCGTCCGGCCGACGACGAGGGCGCTTCCGGTTCACGCCCCCTCGACCCGGAAGGGGTCGTGCTCGCTGAGCAGCTTCTCCAGCCGGGCCTGGTCGACCCGGGCGACGGTGTCCAAGGACTCCTGCCGGTCCCGGATCACCTTGGCCAGCGTGAACGAGGAGGTGACGGTGTAGAGGAGGCCGATCGCGAGGAAGGCCCGGGTCCAGCCGCCCACCGGCAGGTAGGCGATCCCGGCGGCGAGGGCGGTGCCGGAGAGGGCGAAGGAGAGGACGGCCTGGACGTAGTACGCGGCCGTGGTCCGTGACTGCATCGGTGCGCTCATGGCGCCAGGATGCGATGGGGCGGCCGGGTCGCACATGAGTAGGAGTACTCAGATGGGCCCGGTGGCTGAGGGGTCGTTCGTTGACGTCCGATCACCTGTTCCACAGTGGCCCCGGGCGGATGGCTTGGAATCAGGGCGTCCTAGGATTAACGTTTGATAACGCAGCGCGGTCGTCAACGCCGTACCCAGACGGCACCGTGCGCCGTCGCCTAATCCCGCCGACCGGCCTCCGGGCAGGTCAGGGAGCCGGGGAACCACGTTCCTTGGGGTGAATCGGCGGGGCTCCGGCCCGGCCGTAGGAGACCTTCCTGCTCCGAACCCGTCAGCTAACCCGGTAGGCGCGAAGGAAGGAAAGGAGCGCGCCTCCGTGGCGTCGACGCACACCCCGGCACACCCGGCCGGCCCCGCAGCCGGTACCCAGCTCCTCGACCACCCCGGCCCGCACGGCGCCGAGCCCCGCGACGGCGGGTCCGCCGGACCGGCCGAGCCGTTCGCCCCGGAGGCCGAGGCCAACCGCCACCGGATGCCGCGTCAGACCCGCGGGGCCTCCCCGCTGCTCGGCGTCACCGCCGTCGCCGCGACCCTGGGCGCCACCGGCTTCGCCTCCGCGACCCCGGCCGCCGCACCCGCCGTCGAGGCCCCGGACGAGACGCCCGTCGCCCTGGCCGCCGACCCCGGCCTCGCGCTCGCCGCCCGGATCCAGCAGCAGGCCGACAGCCAGCGCACCGCCGCCGAGGAGGGCGCCCGGGTCCAGGCCGCCCAGGAGGCCGAGGCCAAGGCCGCCGCCAAGGAGGCGGAGGCCAAGCGCGCCGCCGAGGAGGCCGAGCGGGCCAAGGCCGCCGCCCTCACCCTGCCGGTGAAGGACTACAACCTCTCCGCCCACTACGGCCAGAGCGCCCGCTACTGGGCCCATCTGCACACCGGCCTGGACTTCGCCGCCGACACCGGCACCGCGGTCTACGCCGTCGGCCAGGGCACCGTCACCTCGGCCGGCTGGTCCGGCTCGTACGGCTACCGGATCGTCGAGACCCTGCCCGACGGCACCGAGATCTGGTACTGCCACCTCTCCTCGATCATCAAGGGCTCCGGCAAGGTCACCGCCGGCCAGCAGATCGGCAAGGTCGGCGCGACCGGCAACGTCACCGGCCCGCACCTGCACCTGGAGGTCCGCCCCGGCGGCGGCGCCCCGGTCGACCCGGAGACCTGGCTCCAGCAGCGCGGCCTCACCCCGTAGGACCGATGACGTGGGGGGGGGGGGGGGGGGGGGGGGGGGGGGGGGGGGGGGGGCGGTGGGCGGTTGTTTCTGTGCTGTTTTTTTCTTTTTTT
>NZ_JBVHYH010000049.1:6939-17603 GCF_055569135.1 Kitasatospora sp. NPDC029367 | reverse complement strand
CCGAACACACCACCCGACAGCCCCCCCCCCCACAGCAGAACCAGAGGGCAGCACGACCCCCCCCCCCCCCCCCCCCCCCCCCCCCCCCACGTCAGCTCACTCCTGTTCCAGCTCCGGCTCCTCCGGCTGCTCCTGCTCGTCCGCGGGCAGCTGCGCCAGGTAGGCGTCGATCTCGGCCGCCCCCGGCTCCGGCGCGAGCTCCGGGAACTCCTCCACCAGCAGCCGCGGCAGCCCGGGCACCGTCCACTCGCCGAGCAGGTCGAGCGCCGCCTCGGCCGCCGCAGCCTCGAACTCCTCGAAGCCACCGGCCAGTTCGTCCGGCATCGGGCGCCCCAGTGCGTTCAGCTCGGCCAGGTTGCGGTAGCTGCGCCGCATCAGGCCCTGCTCCAGCAGCAGCCGCGCGCCGTCGGTGGCCATGCCGACGGACAGCACCCGGCCCGGCCCCCAGCCCTGCTCGTCCGGGTCGTCCAGCCAGCCGGTCGGCGTCAGCGCCTCGTACCCGGCCAGCCGCTGCTCCTCGTCGAGCGCGGCGAAGCCGGCCAGCCAGTCCCGGACGGCCGCCGGATCCGTCACGTCCACCCCGTGGGCGTGCAGCAGCACCGCGTACAGCCGGGGCCAGGTCACCAGGTCGGCGCGGCGCAGCAGCCCCGCCGCGACCTCGCCCTGCCACTCGGCCTCGGCGTGCAGCCGCTCCTGGCGCTTGGCGTTGAGCCGCTTCGCCGCCCGCTGGTGGTCGACCAGCAGCCGTACGGCCTCGCCGTACGCGAGCGGGTCCTGCTCCGGCGCGGGTTGGACGTAGAGGTGGAGCCGTTCGTACAGCAGGTGCTCCACCTCGTCGGAGGTGAGTTCGGGCCAGCCGTCGTGCATCCTGCCCCCGCCCAGCTCCAGCAGCGCCAGCACCGCGCGCAGCGGCGCTTCGGCCACCGGCGCGCGGTCCTGGCCGGCCGCCCAGGCGAGCAGGTCGGCGGCCCTGGTGCGCGGGGCGAGCCGCAGGTCTTCGTCGTTCATGTTCCGAACGGTAGCCGCCGGACGCCGGTAGGGTCGGCAGCCATGGTCCCCGTACGCCTCGCCGGCCCCAGGCTTGCCCTCCGCGAGTACCACCACACCCCGGAGGAGGTGGACGCGCTGCACGCGCTGTACGGCGACCCGGAGGTGACCCGCTACCTCCCCTTCGAACCGCGCGATCGGGAGACCTGCGCGGACCAGATCGAGCTCTACCTGGAGGAGGCGATGGCCGAGGAGCGGGGCGTCTACCGGCTCGCCGTCGTCCGGCGCGAGGACGCCGAGGACCCGGAGGACGCGCTGCCGATCGCGCACGCCAGCCTCACCCTCGGCAAGTACCGCTCCGCCCACCTCGGTTACGTGCTGAGCCGCCCGGTGTGGGGCCGCGGCTACGCGGGCGAGATCGCCGGACTGCTCTGCGAGCTCTCCTTCGGGGCGCTCGGCCTGCACCGGCTGGCCGCCCGGGTCGACGTGGAGAACGAGGCCTCGGCCAAGGTGCTCACCCGGCTCGGCTTCCGGCTGGAGGGGCGCGTCCGGCACGACCTGTACAAGGGCGGCGCCTGGCGCGACTCGTACCGGTACGCACTGCTCGCCGACGAGTGGTCCGGCCCGGCCGGCCCACCGCAGGGGGGTTAACCCCACCGCCGATCCGCCGGTCGGCCGGATGTTTGCCGGGCCGCGCCCCGGCCAGACTGGACCACGTCAGCACGTACGGAAGACCAGGACGACGAGGGGCCGGGGACCGGGAAATGAGCAGCAGCGGCAGCACGCTGGGTCAGGGATGGGACGCCCCGGGCGGTTACGGCGACGACGGGGCCCGCCCGGCCCAGGCCCACCGCACCGAGGAGCCGCCCGGCTTCTGGCGGGCGCCGTTCTCCGGGCACTACTACCGCGAGGTCGGCTACGCGCTCACCGGGCTGCCGGTCGCGATCGTCGGCTTCGTCCTCGCGATCGTCCTGTTCTGCCTGGGCGTCGGCACCTTCGTCACCGTCCTCGGCCTGCCGGTGCTGGCCGCCCTGACCAGCACCGCCCGGGGCTTCGGCCGGGCCGAGCGGGCCCGGGTGCGCGGGATGCTCGCCCTGGACGTGCCCGGCCCGGCGCCGGTGCGCCAGGTCCGCCCGGGCGGCTGGGGCTCGGTCACCGCGCGGCTGGCCGACGGGGCCGGCTGGAAGGCCGTGCTGTATCAGGTGGTGATGTTCCCCTGGGCGGTGTTCAGCTTCTGCCTCACGCTGACGTTCCTGCTGCTCGGCTGGGCGATGGCGCTCTACCCGCTCTACCACTGGGTCTTCCCGCGCTACACCCCCTGGCGCGGGTACCAGCTGTTCGACTTCACCGACAGCCACCACGTCCGGCACGTCTACTACGTGGAGGGCACCTGGCAGATCGCCGCGTTCTCGGCGATCGGGGTGCTGCTGATCTTCCTCACCGCGCGGCTGGTCCGCGGTCTGACCAACGTCAACCGGGCCGCTGCCCGGGGGCTGCTCGGCCGCTGAGGGCCGGCCCCGCGCCCTCCCGCGTAATCCCGCCCCCGCTCTCGCCTCTGCACCGCTCCCGCCCCGCCCGTGCTCCGGACGCGCTCCGGATGCGGGTGGGGCGGGCCCGTGTTCGGATGACCGGGTGGCGACCGCCCCCACCCCCGTGCCCGCGCCGGACGTCCTGGTCACCTCCCGCCCGCTGGACGAGTACTGCGCCCTGTTCGGCCTGACCCGCGCCCGGCTCGCCGCCCTGCCCGGCCCGCTGCTGGACTGCCCGGGCGGTGCGTCCGGCCTGGCCGCCGAGGCGCGCGAGCTGGGCTGCCGGGTGATCGCCGTCGACCCGGCGTACGCGCTGCCGCCGCCCGAGCTGGCCGCCCGGGTCCTGGCCGCCCGGGCGTCGATGGCCGTCGCGATGGCCGCCCGCCCGCAGCTGTACCCCTCGCCCCGCCCGCGCGGCCCCGCCCGCCCGGAGCGCTACCTGCGCAGCTGGGACCGCGCCCGTCGGCTGTTCGCCGCCGACTCGGCCGCGCACCCGCAGTGCTACCTGGCCGCCGCGCTGCCCCGGCTGCCCTTCGCGGACGGCGCCTTCGCGCTCACCCTGAGCGGCTATCTGATCTTCGCCTACCCCGAACTGTTCGGCCCGGAGCGGCAGCTGGCCGCCCTGGCCGAGCTGGTCCGGGTGACGGCCGCGGACGGGGAGGTGCGGGTCCAGCCGCTGCACGACGGTCGCGGCCGCCGCTGCGGCCACCTCGACCGGCTGCGGTACGCGCTCGGCGAGCGCCGGATCGCCAGCGAGGTCCGCCGGGTGCCGCGCGAGGACGGCCGCACCCGCAGGATCCTGGTGCTCCGGGCCGCCGGCGGGCGACCACGAGGGGCCGCACCGGCACAACTTCTGTAATGGTCACTGGGTGGGTCTGCCCCTATACTCGCCCACATGAGCGAGACCACGATCCGGCCCGCCCAGCCCGCCGACGCCGACCGGCTCACCGCACTGATCCAGGCCTCGGCCGCCTACCGCGGCGACTACTTCGCGATGATCGACGGCTATGCCGTGCGGCCCGACTACATCGAGCGCCACGAGGTGCGGATGGCCGTGGACCGCACCGACGACCGGCTGCTCGGCTTCTACGGGCTGATCCACGAACCGGCCGAACTGGACCTGATGTTCGTCGCCGACGACGCCCAAGGGCTGGGCATCGGACGGGCGTTGATCGCCGACATGCTCGACCGGGCCCGGGCCGCCGGGATCGCCGCGGTCAAGGTCGTCTCGCACCCGCCCGCCGAGGGCTTCTACCTCCAGATGGGCGCCGTGCGCACCGGCACCCGCCCGCCGCAGCCCAAGACCCCCTGGTCGCAGCCCGAACTGCGCTTCACCGTCTAGGGGTTCGCCGGCGGGTCGACAGCCGCCGGCCCGGATGCCATGGGCTCGGGCGCCGCCGGCTCGGATGCCACCGCTTCGGACGCCGCAGGCCCCGCGCCCTCCGCGCTGGCCCCCGTCGGCTGCGCCGGGACGAAGGCCACCGCCCGCAGCCGGGACAGTATCTTCTCCGCCAGCCAACTGCGGTCCGACCCGTACGGAATGCCCCGCGGGTCGACCAACTGCGCCGCCACCGCGTCCCGCAGCCGCTGCGCCCCCGCTCCGGGCAGCCGGGAGAGCAGGCCCCGGGCGGCCAACAGCGCGTGGTACTGCTCGAACCCCGAGCGCGGGTGCTCGATCGCCTCCAGCACGCTCGGCAGGTCCGCCAGCGACGGATCGCCCTGCATCAGCGCGAGGGCCTGGATCCGGCGGCCCTCCGAGCCGTCCGCGAACAGGGCCCGCACCTGGTCGGCGGTCAGCGCCGAGCGGGTCGCGGTCGACCGGACCTCCGCCACCACGCTGTCCGGCCCGGCGGGGGAGCCCGAGGACGGCGGCAACTGGGCGGCCAGCGCGGCGGGTTGCTCCGTGCTGCCACCGAGCAGCCCGAGCTGCTGCATCGCGCGTACCCGCAGGTCGTCGGCGCCCACCTTGTCGCCGCGCCGGTCGCGGTCCTGCCCGGCCAGGAAGAGGTCCAGCGCCTCGTCCGTCTCGGTCAGCACCCGGGGCAGCGCCAGCCTGGTCACCAGCCAGCCGGCCAGGAAGCCCAGCACCAGGAAGTAGAGCACCAGCGCGGCCGCGAACGGCACCGCGGCGTCCTCCCCGCCCAGCACGGGCGCCAGCGCCGTACCGAGCTGGTGCAGCCGTTCGCCGAGCGAGCCGAGCTGGGTCAGACCGACGCCCAGCAGCACTTTGGTCAGCCAGTCGGAGACCTGCTCCAGATTGGTGTTGGGCGCGTACCAGCCCTGCGGCTCGCCGGAGCCGTTCTTCACCCGGGGCACCCCGAACAGGAAGCCCAGCGCGCCGCCGAGCACGGTCGAGGCACCGGCCACCACCAGGCCGCCGCCGAGCGCCTGCCAGGCCTGTGCCCGGCCGAGCGCGAACAGCAGCAGGCCGAGCAGGCCCGTGCCGGTCAGCACCCCGGCGGCCGTCCACTGCGCCGTCCGCAGTGCCGACCCGCCGGCCCGTCGCCGCGCCCTCGCCATCGCCCACCCCCTGTGTCCGCGCTGCTGCGCCCCGTCGTCACCTAGGGCCCGGCCGACTCTAGCGCCGCGGCCCCAGCACGGGAACGACCCGGGGGCACCGCCGCTACGACGGGCCGGCGAAAACGCAGACGGCCCGCAGGCTGCTCCTCGACGCCGGCCCGTGCACTGGCCTGGCGCCGAGGCACCGGGGATGTACCGGTGAGCCTGCGGGCCGGGTGACTGCTGTGGATTTCGCCTGCCGGAGGCCAGGGGCCTCACCCTGCGCAGGCAGGGGCGGCTCTAGCGAGCAGCCACCTCACGCATCCTGATGGAACTCAATTCAGGATCACCTCCTTTCAGTGTGCCGCCACTGTAGGCAGCCCCCTGTCGGGAGGGCAACGGATTATTCGCGGGCGCCGCTCAGGCGCCCTTCACCTTGTCCTGGAACTTGGTGTAGTCGATCACGTTGTCGGGCGACGGGATCTGGAGGGTGACCGGCTTGTCGTAGTCGGTGAAGTCGATCTGGCCCTTGTCCGCGCCGGTGGTCTTCTCCATCCGCACCGGGTAGAACTTGCCCTCGGTGGCGATGTGGAGGAGCGACTCCTCGCCCTTGTCGTCCTTCTCCTTGAGGCTGAACGTCTTGACCCCGTTGACGGTCCCGGCGCTGCCCTTGGTCGGGGTGCTGCCCGCGTCGTCCTGGAGCATGTCGCTCGCCCAGGTGAGCTTGCAGAAGTCCATCATCGGCTTCATCTTCGGGTCGCCGTCGAAGCCGGTCAGGTAGCGGCCCTTGAAGAGCTCGGCGACCGCGTCGCCCTTGGGCCCGCTGAACGTCTTCCAGAACTGGGTGTCCGGCTTGATGAAGGACTGCTTGCCGTCGCTGATGAGCTCGAAGGAGCCGACGCCGGGCATGGCCATGGTGCCCTGGCAGTTGCCCTTGGTGTCCATGGCCATGTTCATGGTCATGACGCCGTCGTCGGTGGGGATCTTGCCGGCGATCTTGAGCGAGGTGGCGGCGGCCAGCGCCTGCCGGGCCTGCTTCTCGATCTCCTGGGCGGTCAGCTTGTCGGTGTCGAGCTTCGCCACGGTCGGAGTCGGAGTCGGCGTGGCGGTCGGGGTCGCGGCCGCCGCGGCGGTGGTGGCCGCAGGCGCCGCGGCCTTGTCCGAGTCCTTGTTGTCGCCACAGGCGGCCGTGCCGGCCCCCAGCAGGAGGCAGATCGTGGCAGTGCTCACCAGGCGCTTCGACAGCATGAGGTCGTTCCTTGTCCAGGGAACGGTCCCGCCGCCCCCCACTTGGATGAATTTTTCCTCAGTATGGGGGAGCGGTCTGACAGCAGATCTTGAAAAAGGGCGCCGTTACCGCTTCGTGGCGGGACCGTGTTCTACCCGTGCTGGGAACGCGTAAGGGCCCGGAGGACGAATCCTCCGGGCCCTTACGGCTACTGAGTAGCGGGGACAGGATTTGAACCTGCGACCTCTGGGTTATGAGCCCAGCGAGCTACCGAGCTGCTCCACCCCGCGTCGGTGAACACCACACTACGGGGAAGTCGCCGAGATGGGAAATCGGTTCTGCAGAACGGCCTCCGCTCACGCTCAGCGCCGGCCCCCGGACCGCCCCTCGGACCGCCCGCCGTGCCGCGCGGCGCGGGCCCTGGCCCAGAGCGCGAAGCCGACCAGCGCCACGAAGCAGGGCACCATCAGCACCCCGTAGACCACCAGGAACCCGTCCGTCCCCAGGTCGGCGGCGGCGTTCCAGGTGCCGTGCAGCACCATCGCCAGCAGCAGCCCGGCGGGCGCGGCCAGCCGGGCCAGCCAGCGCCGCCCGCTGGTCAGGGCGACGGCCAGGCCGATCCCGGTGAGCGCGGTGAACAGCGGGTGGGCGAACGGGGAGAGCAGGGCGCGCAGCACGAAGGTCTGCACGGTGCTGTCGAAGTCGCGCAGGCTGGGCGGATCGCCCAGGCCGATGCTGTCCAGCCGGTTGCGCTGGTCGGTGGTGAAGGCCCGGCCCAGGTAGAGGGCGTTCTCGGTGAAGGCGAAGCCGCAGGCCGTCATCCCGCCGAGCACCACCCCGGCGGCCAGGGTGCGCGGCCGGGAGCGGCGGTGCGTGCCACCCGGGCCACCCGGGCCGCCGGGGCCGCCCGGGGCGGGCGGGGCCGGGCGCAGGTAGGGCAGTGGTCGCAGGTACGGGCGGAGCCGCAGCCGGCCCCGGGCGTGCGGCCCGGCCGGGCGGCGCTGGTACGGGCGGGGGCGCCGGGGCGCGGGCGCCCGGTGCAACAGCGGCGCGCAGGGGCGGCCGGAGCGGCGGCCGTGGCAGCGCAGTCGCTGGCCGAGCGGCAGCAGCAGCACCAGCAGGGCGGTGGCCTTGGCGCTCTCCTCGATCACCGGGGTGGCGATACCGGCGCCGAGCAGCCCGCCGAAGGCGTGGTGGTGGGCGGTCAGGTAGTCGGCGGTCCAGTTGTTGGCGAGGATCGCGACCGTGGTGGCCGCGCAGGCGCCCCAGCCGAGGCAGAACACGGTGTGCCGCAGCGGCACCCGGGCGGTCAGATTGAGCCAGGCCAGGCCGCCCAGCACGAAGGGCAGCGGCACCATCGCCAGGCCCAGTCCCACCAGCAGGCCGACGGTGCCGGTCTGCCGCTGGACCAGGTGCAGGATCAGCACCCCGCAGCAGACCAGGGTCAGGACGGCGGAGGTGGTGACGGAGGAGAGCGCCAGCGAGCGGCCGCGGCCCGGGGCCGCCGCGGTCGGGCCGGCCGGGAGCCGACCGGCGACGAGGGCGGGCGGGGCGGCCGGTGCCGCTCTGCCGGGCCGGGACAGCAGCCGGTCGGCCCGGCGCCTCCGCGGCCCCGGGATGGTCCGGGTGACGCCGGTGCGCGGGACCGTACCCGGTGCGTCGGCGGCGGTGCGGACGGTCGCCCGGGGCCCGCCGCCGGGCGGGCTGCCCATGCGGCTCAGGGTAGGCCACGGCGGCGGCCCGTCGGGAGGACTCGGGACGAACCGTTCGTCCCGGGCGCGACCGGCCGGTCAGCCCGCCGCGGCCCGTTCGAACGGCTGCCGACGGGTCAGCGGCGGCGGAACAGCAGGTCGTGCACCACGTGGCCCTTGGCGATCCCGGCCCGCTCGAACTTGGTGACCGGCCGCCAGTCCGGTCGGGGCGCGTAGCCGGGGACGCTGCCGTCCGGGTGGTCCGCGGGCTCCAGCCAGCCGGTCCCGTCGCCCTCGGGGTGCAGGTTCTCCAGCTCGGGCGAGGCGGACAGCACCGCCAGCATCTGCTCCGCGTACGGCTCCCAGTCGGTCGCGCAGTGCACCAGGGCGCCGGGGGCGAGCCGGGGCAGCACCAGGTCGAGGAAGGACGGCTGGACGAGTCGGCGCTTGTGGTGCTTGGGCTTCGGCCACGGGTCGGCGAAGTAGACCCGCAGGCCGGCCAGCGAGGCGTCCGGCAGCATGTCGCGCAGCAGGATGACGGCGTCGCCGGCGGCCAGCCGGACGTTCTGCGAACCGTCCCGCTCCAGCAGGCCGAGCAGGTTGCCGTGGCCGGGGGTGTGCACGTCGGCGGCCAGGATGCCGGTCGACGGGTCGGCGGCGGCCATCGCGGCGGTGGTCTCGCCCATGCCGAAGCCGATCTCCAGGGTGACCGGCAGGCCGCCGAACAGTTCCCCGAGGTCGAGCGGGGTGCCGTCGATCGGGACGCCGTACGTCTCCCAGCTCCGGTCCAGGGCGCCCGCCTGGGCGTTGGTCATCCGGCCCCGGCGCGGCTGGAAGCTGCGGATCCGCCGCTCCCGGTGCTGTTCCTCGGTGGCCTTGTGCGGGTACATCGGCGCGGGGTAGGCGGCCGGCGCCGCGGACAGCCGGGCGGACGGCGATTGCTGGGGGATCGGGGCGGTGGCAGTCACAATCACCTGAGTCTACGGGGCCGCGCGGGGCGCCCGGAGGGGTGTGTGACGGGGCTCATCCACCGGTCCCGGCGACCGTGGCCCCGGTCCGGCCCGGGCCCGGTCCGGGCGGGGGCAGCCGGGCTCAGCCGCCGGCCTCCAGGGCGGCCAGGGCCCGGCGGGCCACCTCGCGGCCGATCGGCAGCGAGGCCGTCGCCGCGGGGGAGGGGGCGTTCAGCACGTGCACCGCCCGGCGCGGGGAGCGCGGGTTCTCCGGGTCGAAGCCGGCGAAGGCGAAGTCGTCCAGCAGCGAGCCGTCCCGGGCCACCGCCTGGGCCCGCACCCCGGCCGTGGTCGGCACCAGGTCGGTGGCTGTCACGGCGGGCAGCAGCCGTCGGACGGCGGCGGTGAACGCCCGCTTGGACAGCGAGCGGTGCAACTCGCCGACCTCGTACCGCCAGTGCCGCCGCAGGATCCGCCAGGTGCCGGGGAAGGCGAGGGTCTCGGCCAGGTCGCCCGGGCGGACGGTGCGCCAGTCGTACCCCTCGCGGGCCAGCGCGGGCACCGCGTTCGGGCCGACGTGGACGTCCCCGTGGATGCCCCGGGTGAGGTGCACCCCGAGGAACGGGAAGGCCGGGTCGGGCACCGGGTACACCAGGCCGCGGACCAGGTCCCGCCGGTGCTCGGCCAGTTCGTAGTACTCCCCGCGGAACGGGACGATCCGCACCCCCGGGTCGTCCCCGGCCAGCCGGGCGATCCGGTCGCTGTGCAGCCCGGCGCAGTTCACCAGCACCCCGCAGCGCAGCTCCCCGCCGGCCGTGCCGACCGTCACCCCGTCCCGGCGCCGGGCCACCGCCCGCACCGCCGTGCCGGGCCGCAGTTCGGCGCCCGCCTCCCGGGCCAGCCGGGCGTAGGTCGTGGCGACCGCCGGGAAGTCGCAGATGCCGGTGGTGCCGACGTGCAGCCCGGCCCGCCCGACCACGGCCGGCTCGTACCGGGAGATCCCGGCCCGGTCCAGCTCGGTGACCGGGATGCCGTTCGCCCGCCCGCGCTCGGCCAGCGCCGCCAGCCGGGGCAGCTCGGCGTCGTCGGTCGCCACGATCAGCTTGCCGGTGACCTCGTACGGGAGGCCGTGCTCGCGGCAGAACTCGACCATCTCGGCTGCGCCGGCGACCGCGAAGCGGGCCTTGTACGAGCCGGGGCGGTAGTACACGCCGCTGTGGATCACCCCGCTGTTGCGCCCGGTCTGGTGCGCGGCGAAGCCGTTCTCCTTCTCCAGCACGGCCAGCCGCAGTCCAGGCCTGGCCCGGGTCAGGGCGTACGCCGTGGCCAGTCCGACGATCCCGCCGCCGACCACCAGGACATCGAAGTCGTCCGCCACGCTGCGCTCCTCGTCCACCGCCGGGTCGCCGTCGCCGAGGCCGGTACGGGCGACGCGCGCCGCCCCCGCCCCGGCTTCCGCCGCAGATGCTGCCACGGCTCCGGGCGGGGGTCGAGACCGCGTGACGGGCGGGACGGGGCGGATGCCGCGCGTCGGTGGGACGTCGTGCGTCGGTGGGACGTCACGCGTCGGTGGGATGTCGCGCATCGGATCTCGCGCATCGGTCGGCCCGTCAAGGCTCCGCTGCGCGGGTACGCGTCCTTCGTCCGTTCGACCCGGGGCATGCCGAGGTGGGGGGGGGGGGGCTGTCGCCCCCCCCCCCCCCCCAGGGATCGTTCGTGTGCCCCCACCCCAAACCGGGGGTTGGTGTCTCATCCCCACCAGCCCCCACCCACCCCCCCC
>NZ_JBVHYH010000049.1:0-6929 GCF_055569135.1 Kitasatospora sp. NPDC029367 | reverse complement strand
GGGATGGCTCCCTTTTTTTTGCTCCTCCCAGTACGCCGGGACCGATGGCCCCCCCCCCCCCCCCCCCCCCCCCCCCGCCCCCCGGGGCATCGGCCGGTCCCCCCGGACCGGCCGTGGTGTGGCGCACCGAGTCCCCCGACTCCGCGCGCCACCTCGTCTGCGGCCGTGGTGCCGCCGTGCCGGGCCCCCGGCCCCGCGCGGCGCCGCCGCCCCCCGGCCGGCCGCGTCGTGGTCAGACCTCCCAGGGCCAGCCGGCGTCGGCCCCCGCCTCCAGGAGGGGGATCAGCCGGAAGGCCGCGTCGCTCAGGCCGCCGAAGGTGTGCCGGTTGGCACCGCCGCTCGGGCCGTGGCCCGTCGCGTAGCCGGCCAGGTTCCAGGTGTAGACCGGGACGTGGGCCGGTATCGCGGAGAGCGGGTCGTGGCCCCCGTAACCGGCGCCGGGCTGCTCGTCGGTGACGATCACCACCCGGTCGTGGCCCCGGTAGTGGTCCCGGACGGCCTGGGCGGTGTTGGTGCCGCCGAGGCTGGAGAAGCGCTCCAGCACCCGCAGCACCGCCTCCCCGCGGCCGACCTCGACCACCCGGCTGAGGCTGCCGAACTCGACCAGGTCCGCCTCGGCCGCCCGCACCTTCAACGCGGTGCCGAAGATCGCCGCCGAGTCGGCCCGGTTGAGCTGGGTCTGCGCGCTGGGCCGGTCGAACATCGAGCCGGAGCGGTCGACCAGGATCAGCGTCCGGCCGGGCAGTTCGGGCACGTTGGCGAGCGAGTGGCCGAGCGCCGTCTCCAGCGCGTGCCCCCACCGCAGCGAGGGCGCGTGCCGGTACGCGGCCAGGTACCGGAACGGGAACTGGCGCGAGCGCCGTACCTCGCCCCGGTCGGAGATCCGCCGGGCCACCTCGGCCGCGGCCTCGTCCGACACGCCGGCCCGGTCGAAGTTGCGCAGGTTCCGGACCAGCGCCATCGGGCCCATGGAGGGGATGACCGCCTCCCAGACCTCGGCGCTCATCGGACCCTGCAGCCAGCCCGCCAGCGCCTCCCAGGTCAGCCCGGCGGCGGCCAGCCGCTCCGCGCCGTCCTTCGCCGTCACGGCCGCCCGGCGCTCCTCGACGGGCAGCGCGAGCAGCTCGCGGTTGGCGGTCAGCATCCGGTCGGCGGCGGGCGGCGCGGCCTCCTCCGGCCGGTGCCGGCGGTCCAGCGCGTACTGGAACAGCGGGCCCTGCCAGGGCTTGGCCGGGTCCGGCGCCGGGTGGGTCAACTCCAGGACGTCACCGAAGCGGTAGCCCTTGCCCGCGGTGTCGTACTTGAGCAGCGCGCGGGTGTCGTACAGCCGGCGCACCGCGTCCGCGACACCGCGCTTGAGCGGCTTGGGCAGCGCCCGGCCGTAGCGCGAGGTCCAGTACGCGAGCAGCTCACCGGGCTCGTCGGCCCGCCGCAGCACGGCGTCGACGGCCTGCCGGGAGTGCCCGTGGGCACCGGCGTCCAGCCGGGCCCGGGTGAACTCGGCGGCGCCGACCAGTGCGGCGGTGCGCAGCTGCGCACCGTGGCGCAGCCAGCGCAGCAGCCCGAGGGTCCACTCCGGGTCGCTGACGGCGAGTTCGCGCACCAGCGCCGTGTAGCGGTCGTCGCGGGCGCCGCCGCGCTCGTAGAAGGTGTCCTGCCCGACCATGTTGGCCACGGCGAGCAGGAAGAGCTCGGACTTGGCGTCCCGGACGTGACCGGTGCCGCCGTTGTGGTTGGCGGTGCGCTTCCCGGTCGTGGTCACTGGTGACTTCGGACTCGCCTTGGTCTTGCGGATGTTGAACCTGGACATGCTGCAGCCCCCCTCGGCGTGCTCGGTCGTCAGCGGGAGGGAGGCATGCTGCGGCCGGGGTGCCCGAGGTCGTGCCGGTCGTCGTGCGACGACCGGCGTCGGCGGAGGTATATGCCTTGTGCTCTACCGGATTGAGCTATCGGCCGCGCTCGCGCACGGCACGCCCGGGATTTGAACCCGGAACCGCAAGATCCGAAGTAACCCCCGCCTGCGCACCGGGCACTCCGAAGCGCAGCTGCCTCCCGAGATCAATGGATTCGGCTGCGGTTTTTGGGTTTGCTTCAACGCGCCCCGAAAAGGGGGCACTCCACAGAAGTAACCGCCGCCGTCGCACCGGGAGGTGCGGAATTCTATTCACGTGTAGGTGTCCAGAGTTCAAGGACGGCTGAGGTGACATAGCTGCTCTGCCAACTGAGCTACACCGGCCCGAAGCCGGTGACGGGACTCGAACCCGCGACACGCCCATTAAGAGTGGAAGTAACCTCTGCCTGCGCACCTGGACGAGAGAGACCTTATCCAGGCCCCTCCCGCAGGCGCACCCCATTTATCGCGGGGGTTCCGCGAAGTCCTCGTACGGCGTCCCGAGCGGCTCACGCCGGAGCGACGATCACCGCCCGCGCCCGCTCGGTCAGCTCCCGGACCCGGCGCTCGCCCTGGAAGGGCTCCAGTCGCCGCAGCATCTCCACCACGTACTCCCGGCTGCGCTGCGAGGAGATCCGGCCGGCCACCTCGACGGCGCGCTCGCCGGCGGCGACCGCGGCGTCCAGGTTGCCCGCCTCGGCCTCGGCCATCGCCGAGACCACCAGCCGTAGGCCGTGCGAGCGGACGAAGCCCTCGGTGGGCTTGGCCAGCGCTTCGCGGGTGAACTGCCGGACCTTGGAGGGCACTCCGAGGTCGCGGAAGCATTCGGCGGCGTCGGCGGCGAGCCGGTCGTAGGCGTAGAAGTCGATCCAGGCCGGATCGGGGTCCCCGGCGCGCGCTCGTTCGAGTGCGCTCTCCGCCGCACCGAGCGCCGTCGCACACGCCGCCGCGTTGCGGGCCTTGGCCTGGGCCCGTGCCTCCACCAGGTGGAAGAAGCTCATGGTCCGGGCGGTGGCCAGGCTGCGGTTGCGCTCCAGCGCGGCCTGGGCGAGGTCGACGGCCTCCTCGGCGAAGCCCCGGTAGCCGGCCTGGAGGCTCATCGAGGCCAGCACGTAGCCGCCGAGCGGTACGTCGGCGGCGGCCCGGGCGAGCCGCAGGGCCTGGATGTAGTACCGCTGGGCGGCCTCGTGCTGGCCGGTGTCGAAGGCCATCCACCCGGCCAGCCTGGTCAGTTCGGCGGTCGCGCCGAACAGCGCCCGGCCGACCGCGTCGCTGTACGAGGCCAGCAGCAGCGGCGCCGCCTCCACCCGCAGGCACTCCGGCACCATCGACGAACGCCAGTCCCCGCCGCCGTACTTGGAGTCCCAGCGGCGGGCCTCCTGGGCGGCCTCACGGAGTTTGACCGCGTCCGAGTGGCCCACCCGGTACGAGGAGTTCTCGCTGGGGGAGCGCGGCGCCTCGCGGGCCACCGAGCCGTCCGCCGGGTTGATCAGCCAGCGGGAGACGGGCGTCGCGTACGCGGCGACCGAGAAGGTGCCGGCCAGGCTGTCGCTCCAGCGGCCGCCGCCGGGCCCGCGGCGCAGGTCGAGGTCGACCCGGAACAGGTCGGTGGCCGAGCGCACCGCGTCGGCCACCTCGCGCGGGAAGGCCAGGCCGAGTTCGGGCGCCGGGTCGGTGTCGCCCAGGCCGATCTCCTCCAGCGGGACGGGCCGGCCGAGCTTGCCGCCGATCGCGGTGGCGATCAGGTGCGGGACGGGCCCCTGCGGCACCATGCCCTTGCTGACCCAGCGGGCGACCGAGGTCTTGTCGTAGCGCAGCGTCAAACCGCGTTGCGCGCCGAGGTCGTTGACCCGCCGGGCCAGTCCCGCGTTGCTGATCTGGGCGAGGGTCAGGAGCGTGCCGAGCCGTTCGTTCGGTCCTCGTGGGCTGACGGTCATGGTGGCGGCGGCACCTCCTGCGGCCTTGTGCGCGGGGCCCGGGCGGCACCGGGCCGTAGCTGCTGTACCTAGAGTAGTCGGACGCGTTCCGACGGTTAAGAGGCCGCATTCCGGATGGCGGGATCGCGCACCCGGCCCTGCCGCGCCGGATCGTCGCGGGGGTTGGTCCGGACCACCCGGAGCGGTTCGGCCGCGCCGCGCGCCGGAGCGCCGTGCTCCGGTCCCGTGTTCACGTGCGCCCGGCCGTGCCCCCTGGCCCGACCGGCCACTCGGCGATTCGCTGGTGGTCGTGGGTCGGCCCGCCGTCGAGGACCCGGCGGGCCGGGGGACGCCGCCGCCTCAATCCCCGCGGGCGGCGGCGAAGTCCGGGAGGGCATGCGGATGCCCTCCCGGGCGGGGCGACGCCTTTCGGCCATCTCGCGATGCCCATGTCAAGGGCGTGTGCCCGGGCGGTCCGGGCCAGGGAGGGGGAGGCCCGGCCCGCCCGAATCCACCCCCACCCCGCCCCCGTTGCCGTCCCCACCGCGTCCCCGCCGCCTCACCGCCGCCTCACCGCGCCCGACACCGCGCACCGGGCCCCGCGAAACGGAAGCGGAACCGACAACACCGGCCCCGGCAGCGCCCGGTGGTGGCACGATGTCCCCAGACGGCGCGCCGGAACGCGGGCACGCCCGGACGGGCCCACGGGCCGCCCCCGGCACCCACCCGGCCGCCCGCCCGGCGCCGGACGCGCCGCGCGAGTGCAGGTCCTCGTCCGGTGGAGGCGCGATGCGGTGGCTGACGGGCTGGAGCACGGGCACGCCCCGGGCGGGCGCGCCGGTGCACGAGGCCCTCGCCACGGTCGCCCCGATCGCCGCCCGCCCCCTGTGGACCGGCCCCAACCCGCTCTGGGCCGTGGGCGACTGGCGGCCCGAGGAGATCCGCCTGGTCACCCTCCGCCCCGGCGCCCGCCCCGCCGTCAGCACCGGCCCCACCGCCCCCGACCCGGTCGAGGACACCCCCGCCACCACCCGGCTCGCCGTCCTCGGCCACTGCGGCGCCACCGACGCCGAACTCGCCGCCGGCCTGGCCGGCGCCCGCGGCGGCGCCGTCCGCCACCTCACCGCCTGGCCCGGCAGCTACACCGTCGTGCTGCGCACCGGCACCCGCTCCACCCTGCTGCTCACCGACCTCGCCGGCGCCCAGCCCGTCTTCCACACCCCCTGGGCCGGCGGCACCGCCTACGCCACCGCCGCCCTCCCGCTCGCCGACCTGGTCGGCGCCGCGCTGGACACCGGCCACCTCGCCGCCCGGCTCGCCTGCCCGGAGTCCCCGGAGGCGCTCGGCACCGGCACGCCGTACCTGGGGGTCCAGCGGGTGCCGCCCGGCCACGTGCTCGCCATCCGCGGCGGCCGCCCGTACCTCGACGCCTACGACGAACCACCCGGCGCCGAACAGCCCCGCGACGAGGCCCCCGCCATCCGCGAACTCACCCGCGCCCTGCTGGAGTCCGTCCGCTCCCGGGTCCGCACCCCCGCCCCGGCCACCGACCCGGCCGGGCGCGCCCGGCTCGGCGTCGACCTCTCGTACGGGACGGCCTCCGCCACCGTGGCCCTGCTCGCGGCCGCCGTACCGCTGCCGCCGGTGCCGGCCGGGGCTCCCGGCGCGCCGACCGGGCCGGCCGTGACCGGCGGCCGGGGCGCCGCCGGGGCCAGGAGCGGCGCGGTCAAGGGCTCCTGGGCCCGGGAGGCCGCCCAGGGCCCCTCCGTCCCCGAGCAGTTGGCCGCCGTCACACTCGGCGAGACCGAACCGCCCACCAGCCTCGCGCTCGCCCCCGACACCCCGCGGTTGCGGCACACCGTGCTCGACCCCGGCCCCGACACCCTCCCGTACGCCGTCCTGCGCACCGACCCGCAGTCCGGCCCGCTCACCGACGAGCCCGGCCCCGAACTCGTCGCCGCCGCCCGGGCCGGGGCCCGCTTCGACGCCGGGGGCGCCGACCACCTCACCGGCTACGGCGCCCGCCAGGTCCTGGACGGCCACCCGGCCCGGCTCGCCGACCTGATCCGGGCCGGCCGGCCCCGCGAACTGCTGCCCCCGGTCGCCGCCCTGGCCGGCGCCGACCGGGCCGCCGCGGGCGTGCTGACCGGCGCGCTGCGCACCCCGCTCACCGTGGTCCGGGCCGCCCACCGGCTCTCCCGGGTCCGCTACGCCGAGGCACTGGACGAGGCCGCCGCCAAGCTGACCGCCCGGCACGTCCCCGACGGCGCCGGCACCGCGGGCGACCGCTCGGCCGTCGACCTCGCCTGGTGCGTCCCCGGCCCGGCCGCCCGCTGGCTCTCCGACGAGGCGCTCTCCTCGGTCGCCCTACGGCTGCGGCTGGCGGCGCGCCGACCGGCGCCCGAGGAACACCCGGGCGCGCACCGGGCCCGGCACGCCCTCTACCGCCAGGCGCGCTCCTTCCGCACGCTCCTGCACGCGGCCGAACAGCCCGGCCAACGGCTGCACGCGCCCTTCCTCGACAACCAGGTGGTCCGCGCCGCCCGGCTGCTCCCCGACGACGTCCGCCTCCAGCCCGGCGCCCGGCACGCCCTCCTGCACGCCGTCCTCACCGGCGCCGGCCGCACAGACCTGCCCCCCGACTGGGGCCGCGGCCCTCGCCCCGACCGCACCGCCCCCGCCCGGGCCGGCCTGCGCCTCGCCGCCGACGGCCTCGCCGAGCTCTTCGACGCCCCCCTGCTCGCCGAGGCCGGCCTCATCGACCTCCCCGCCGTCCGGGCCGGCCTCGCCCACTCCACCGACCCCGCCACCCCCCTCTCCCCGGCCGCCCTGGCCGGCCTGGCCGACCTCGTCTCCACCGAACTCTGGCTCCGCCGCCTCCGCGCCCGCCGCCACGGCGCCTGCTGGACCGGCCTCCCCCATCCCCAGGCCCCGGCCCTGACCTCCTGACTCCCGGTCACCCTGGCCGATGTCCCGTCCCGCCGGGCACCTTCCCGTGCACCGGAAGTCGGCCGCTCCGACTTCCGGTGCACGGGGCCCCCCCCCCCACGGGCGCCTTGTTGGGGCCCCAATTTTCCCCTGCCGTGTCCGCTCACCCCGGGGGCTTTTCCTTCCCCCCGTTT
>NZ_JBVHYH010000048.1:0-69505 GCF_055569135.1 Kitasatospora sp. NPDC029367 | reverse complement strand
GGTCGCCAATGCGCTGCATTGGGCTCCCTCCTCCGCCTTGCGATGCACGCACCCCAACGCCGCCCCGCCCGCCCTCCGGGCGAACGACGGGAGTTTGAAGACGGGCCCGAGGGCCCGGGCTCACCGTCGAAAGGCCCTGCGGGAACGGTCAGTCCGCCCGCACGAGGTCCGCGGCGAGGTCCGCGGCGAGGGCGGCCTCGCCGGCGGGCACCAGGTGGGAGTAGCGGCGGGTGGTCCTGCTCCACTCCAGGTAGCCGCTCATGGCCGTGCGCATGCAGTCCGTGATCAGGGCGGCGGTTCCGGCGTCCCGCGCCCCGACGCCGTCCGCCAGTCGCTGCTCCAGGACGAGGAACTCCTCGCACCACGCGGTGACCATGCCCTGGATCTCCCGGATGGTGTCCGCGCGTTCCCGTTCCCGGCCCCGCTCCCCGGCGTGGGCACGCGCCCGGTCCGGGGCGTTCTCGATGACGAGGACGAGGTTGTGGAGGTCGCCGCGCGACTCCTCCTTCTCGACGGAGTGGACGTCGTTGAGCGTGTCGACGACGTCCGCGGTGATGTCGAGCATCCGGCGCACCACGGGCTGGCTGTACAGCCGGTCGGGGAGTTCGAAGCCGTAGGCCTTCTGGCTGAGGTCCAGCATGGCGTGGACGAAGCCGGAGCGGCGGCGCAGTTCGGCGTACTCGGCGAGGGTCGGGACGTGTCGGTGGGCGCGGTTCCGGGCCTCCTGGGGGTACGCGCCGAGGAACCACTGCCAGTGCTGTCCGGTGCGCTCCAGCCAGGCGGGGGAGGCGCCGTCGGCGAGGCGCCGCCACACGTCGCCGAACGCCCGCAGCAGCGGCCCGGCACCGGCCGGGGGCCGGCCGCCGGCGGCGATGACGCGGGTGAAGTCCGCGCAGACGGCGCCCACCTGGTCGGGCCGGTCGGCCAGCGGGCCGTCCACGTGGTCGTCGAGGAAGGTGGCGACCACCACGGCGTCCACCGTCAGGTCCAGCCGGGCCCCGCCCGTCCGGGGGTTCCAGACGGCCATCAGTCCGGCGATGTCCCAGCGCAGAAAGCGCGCCTCGTCGACCGGGTCCGCGAGGAGCCCCTGCCGCCGGCTCCAGAGCAGGCTGCGCCGTCGGGCGGCGGCGGCGTCCGGGCTGGTCGCGGCGTCGAAGGGGAGGGTGAAAGCGGTGTCCTGAGGCATGGGGACGCCCTTTCGAACGCGAGGGTGGGCCGACCGCCGTCCGCCCCAAGGGTCCCCGCGACGGCCCTCCGGCCGCAAGGGCGCACGGTGGGGCGTGTCGCCGTCGACGGCCGGGGCCGGCGGTTACCTTGCCCCGTAGCCGCCGATCGTGGTCCGGTGGTGTCCGGCCACCTCCTCCTGAGGGAGCGACCAATGAGCGTGAACGACCCGGAAGTCCGGTTCGACGAACGGTTCAGCGACCCCGGGGCGGGCGCGACGCCGTGGGAGACCGTCCGTGAGGTGCTGGAGTCGGCACAGCTGTTCTGGATCACCACGGTGCGGTCCGACGGACGCCCCCACGTCACGCCCCTGGTGGCCGTGTGGCTCGACGGGCGACTGCACTTCACCACCGGCACCGAGGAGCAGAAGGCCGTGAACCTGGACGGGAACCGGCAGGTGGCGCTGGCCACCGGCTGCAACCACTGGGACCGGGGGCTCGACGTGGTGGTGGAGGGCCTGGCCGAGCGGGTCACCGCGCGCCCCGCGCTCGAACGCCTCGCCGCCGCCTGGACGACCAAGTGGAACGGCGAGTGGCGGTTCCGGGTGACGGCGGGGGGCTTCGCCCACCAGGACGGGGGCGATTCCCTGGTCTTCGCGGTGCGGCCCGCCAAGGTCCTCGCCTTCGCCAAGGGCGGCTTCGGCCAGACCACTTACCGCTTCGACGGTGGCCGGAAGGCCGAGCCGCAGGCCTGACCGGGGGAGGAAGGGTTTGGACGGCCCGCGTGCCGGCCGGGGCTAGGCCGGGCGGCAGGCGGGCCGTGGGGACCACCATGGCCCGTCCGCCCCCGGACGGCCAGGGGCGCACGGGGGCGCCCGGGCGTGCACGGTGGCGCGCCCGGGCGGGCGAACGGCGACGGAGCGTCCGAAAGCTCCGCAAGCCGGTCGGACCCCGCGAAGCGGGTCAGACCGTTCCCGAGTGCTCCGGCGTCCGGGGGCCGGCGGGGCGTGCGCCGGCGGCGTCCGGAGCGGTGGACACGGGCGCCACCGTCCAGTCCGGGTGGCCGGGCACCGGCGGGGTGCGCCGCCCGTACAGCCAGTCGTCCAGGAAGCCGGTGAGGTCCTGCCCGGAGACCTCGGAGGCGGTGCGGACGTAGTCCCGGGTGGTGGCGGTGCCGTGGCGGTGCTCGCGCAGGAAGGTCCGCTCGATCCGGTCGAAGGTGGCCGCCCCGACCTTCTCCCGGAGGGCGAACAGCACCAGGGCGCCGCCGGTGTAGCGCTGGTCGTCGAAGAGCGTGTCGGCGGTGGGCGAGGCGACCGGGCCGGAGTCGTGCCGCCACTGGTCGCCGAGGCGGTGGACCCGGCGCATCCGGGCGGTCAGGGTGGTGTCGCCCCAGGCGTCGGGCCAGCCGCGCTCGTAGCGGTAGGCGAGGCCGTAGTAGTCGGCATGGCCCTCGTTGAGCCACAAGTCGGCCCAGGTGGCGGGGGTGACGCTGTCGCCGAACCAGGAGTGCACCAGCTCGTGCATCATGTGCGAGCCGATCGCCGGTTCGGCCTGGCGCAGGAAGCCCGGCTTGTAGAGGGTGAGGGTCTGGGTCTCCAGCCCGGTGAAGCGGAAGGCCGCCGGGTCGTCGGTGTCGACCGGCAGGATGCCGTAGGACTCGAACGGGAACGGCCCCAAATGCTGCTCGGCCCAGCGGAGTTGGTCGGCGGTGAGGTCCAGGGCCGGGGCCAGCTCGGCGACCCGGGCGGTCGGTACGACATCGCGCAGCGGCAGCCCGTGCGGGCCGGTGTGCCGGCGGACGGTGTAGTCGCCGACGGACACCTGGACGAGTTCGGTGGCCAGCGGCTCGCGGGAGACGTACCGCCGGGTGGTGCGGCCGTCGCCGAGCGGCACGGTCCGGGTCAGCTCCCCGTTGGCGACGCCCAGCAGTGGATCCGGCGCGGTCACCGTGATGGTGAAGCGGGCCCTGTCGCTCGGGTGGTCGTTGCACGGGAAGACGGTGTGGGCGCTGGCGGGCTGCCCGGCCACCGCGAAGCCGTTCGCGGTCGGCACCCAGCCGGTGTGCGGCAGGGCGGCGCGCGGGTCGGCGGTGTACTCGACGGTCAGCCGCGCGGTGCTGCCGCGGCGCAGCGGTTCCCCAGGGGTGACGGTCAGTTTCTCGTCGTGGACGGCGAACCGGGCCGCCCGCCCGTCGACCCGGACGGCGTGCACGTCGAGCCCGAGCGCGTCCAGTGACAGGGCGGCCGTGGTCCGGGTGGTCCGGGCGGTGATCACCGCGGTGGCGTCCACGGTCCGGGTGTCGGCCCGGTACTCGAAGGACAGGTCGTAGGCGAGCGCCCGGTACCCGGGGTTGCCGAGCGAGGGGAAGACCGGGTCGCCGAGCCCGTCCGCGGCGGTGGCCGGCGGGGCGCTCGCGGCCAGCAGCACCGCACCGAGGGCGAGCGCCGGGGCGAGCCCGGCACGGAGCCTGCGCAGCGGGACCAAGGGGGATCACCACACTTCGGAGGGTCGGGGCCGGAGGGTCGTGGCCGGTGCGTCCGCGACGCACCGGCCACGGATGACGGATGCTAGTGGACCGTCAGCTCCGCCCGGCCGAACCGTGCCGACACGCGCGCGTCCCCCGGACGGACCACGGTGCTGGCGGCGCCCCCGGGCCGGGGCTAGCGTTCGTAGTGCTCCGTCCCCTGACGGACGGGGCCACGGCCGTCGGAGAACCTGGCCAGGTCCGGCGGCCGTACTCCTGTGCCCGGACGCCCTCCCGGAGGCACCGCGTAGGCTGGCCCCCGGACGACGCCCGCGTACCGGATGCCAGGAGCCGCCGTGATCAGCCCCGCTTCGCACCTTCTGGTGATCGGTGAGTGCGTCGCCGACATCGTCCGTACGGACGGCGCCCCCGACCGGGTCCACCCCGGGGGCAGCCCGGCGAACGTGGCGTACGGCCTGGCCCGGCTGGGCCACCCGGCGGTGCTGCTCACCGAGCTGGGGCCGGACGCCGACGGGCGGCTGATCCGCCGCCACCTCGAGTCGGCCGGGGTGGTGGTCCGGGCGGCCGAGGTGGCCCGGACGCCCTCGGCGGTGGTGCGGCTGGACGGGCAGGGGCGGGCCGAGTACACCTTCGACATCGGCTGGACGCTGCCGCCGACCGAACTCCCCGCCGCCCCCGCCGCGATCCACCTCGGCTCGATCGGCGCGGTCACCGAGCCGGGCGCCGCCGCGGTGCTCGCCCTGGTGGAGCGCTGGCGCGACCGGGTGCCGGTCAGTTACGACCCGAACGTGCGCCCCGCGCTGATGGGCGAGCGGGCGGCGGCGGTGCGCCGGGTCGAGCGCTGCGTGGCGCTGAGCGAGCTGGTGAAGGCCAGCGACGAGGACCTCGCCTGGCTCTACCCGGGCGAGCCCGTCGAGGCGGTCGCAGAGCGCTGGCTCGCCCTGGGGCCCGCCGTGGTCGCGGTGACCCTCGGGGCGGAGGGCGCCCTGGCGCTCACCGCGGAGGGCCGCCGGGAGCGGGTGGCGGCCGTCCCGGTCGCGGTGGCGGACACCGTCGGCGCCGGTGACTCCTTCATGGCGGCCCTGCTGCACGCCCGCGCGGCCGGCGAGGCGCTGGCGGACTGCCTGGCCGAGGCCGTCACCGCGGCCGCGCTGACCGTCTCCCGCCCCGGTGCCAACCCGCCCTCGGCCGCCGAGCTGGCCGCGGCCCTGGAGCGCCGCCGGGCGGCCGGGGCGCGGTAGCCGGGGCCGCCCGCTGCCCTCAACTCCCCTGGCGGTCCGGCCCGGTGAGGTCCTTGCGGTACCAGACCTCGGAGTACGGGCCGGTGTCGCCGTACGCCGGGATCTCCCGGTAGCCGTTGCGCAGGTAGAGGGTGCGGGCCTCGATCAGGTCGAGGCGGGTGTCCAGGACGATCCGCTCGGCGCCCATGGTGCGGGCGGCCCGGTCGACGGCGGCGAGCAGCTGGGCGCCGCCGCCGGTGCCGCGCAGGCCGGGGCGGACGAAGACCCGGGTGAGTTCGACGGTGGTGGCGTCGTAGCGGCGCAGGCCGGCGCAGGACTGGGGTGCGCCGTCGTAGCGGCCGAGCAGGAAGAGGCCGGCGGGGGCGGCCAGGTCGTCGCTGGGGGAGTCGGCGAGGCCGGACTCCAGTTCCTCCGGGGTGCCCTCGCGGCCCAGGTGGAGGCGGTAGTAGCGGTTGGCCACGTCGTAGTAGTACTCGCGCAGCAGGTCCGTGGCCTCGGGGGTGGTCACGTCGGTGGTGGTGATGGTCCAGCGGTCGGTCATGCGCGCATGATCCGTTTCCGGGCGCCGTGGTCGCAAAGGGTTTTCCTGCCGGTGGCGGAGGATTCGGCAAAGGATCGGCAAGGCGGGCGGCGTGCCGTTGCCCCGGGCGGGTGACGGAGGGTTGGCGGGAGCGCCCGGCGGGGGAGCAGTAGCAGCTATGAACGGACCATCAGTTTGTCGCATTAACGGGGATCTGAGGAAAGGTCAGCAGCGGCGCGGCGCACGCACCGGCCTGCTGGCCGCCGTCTGCCTCACCGCCGTGGTCACCGGCTGCGCCGGTCCCGCTACCCCGTCGAAGCCCGCCCCGGCCGCCGGGGCACCCGCCGCCGGAGCTCCCGCGGCGCCCGCCGGCTCCGCTGCGGCGTCGACGGCCACCGGGGCGCCCCAACCCGCTCCGCCGCTGCTCCCCGGCCTGGCCCGGGAACAGGAGGAGACCAGCAGCGAGGCGGCCGCCCGCCAGGCCGACCTGGCCCGCGCCGCCCTGGAGACCGCCCAGCGCTGGGGCCTGGACCGCCCGCCGCTCAAGGCCCCGGCCCGCCCGGCGGCCAAGGCCGTCCTCACCCCGGTGCAGGGCGTCAAGCTCAAGGACGGCCGCCCGCCCGTGGTGTTCCGGGTGCCGACCCAGGACAAGGTGGTCTTCCTCACCATCGACGACGGCTTCGAGAAGGACCCGGAGTTCTCCCGGATGGCGGCGGAGCTGGGGATCCCGCTCAGCGCCTTCCTCTCCGACTACCTCGTCCGCGACAACTACGGCTACTTCCGGGACCTGCACAAGCAGGGCGTGGAGATCAACAACCACACGATCAACCACCGCAACCTCAAGGTCCTCGACTACGAGACCCAGCGCCGGGAGATCTGCGACCAGCAGGACCAGCTGGAGCAGCAGATCGGCGTGCGACCCCGGCTGTTCCGCCCCCCGTACGGCGAGTACAACGACGACACCCTGCGCGCCGCCGCCTCCTGCGGGGTGCAGGCCGTCCCGCTGTGGAACGAGGAGGCCTTCCCGGACCACATGGAGTGGCGCTACGACGACCGGACGCTCCACCCGGGCGACATCATCCTCACCCACTTCCGCGGCATCTCCGACTGGAAGGCCACCATGCCGGACCTGCTGCGCAAGGTGCTCAACGAGGTCACGGCGGCCGGCTACTCGCTGGGCCGGCTGGACGACTACCTGTAGGGCGGGCCCGGCCGGCCGGTCCTCAGCCGAGCGAGAGGGCGTCGAGGTACACCCAGGCGCCCTCGTGCCGGACGAAGCGGCTGTGCTCGCTGAGCACGCCCTGCTCGCCGTCCTCGGTCCAGTGCGCGCGGAAGGCGACCGTGCCCTCGGCGTGGAAGGCGCCGCCCTCGCTGGTGGAGAGCACCTCCAGCCCGGTCCAGCGCAGGGCCGGGTCGAAGTCGACCTCGTCGGGCCGGGTGTCCGGGTGCCAGGTGCGCAGCAGGTAGGCCTCGTCCTGAGCGACGAAGGCGCTGAACCGGGAGCGCATCAGCGACTCGGCGGTGGTGGCCTTCGCCAGGCCGCGGTGCAGCCGGCCGCAGCAGTCGCCGTAGGCGGCGGGCAGGCCGCACGGGCACGGGGAGGACGGCAGCAGCCGGGGAGCGGCGGGGCGGGGCGCGGAACGACGTCGGGACATGCCGACCATTGTCCCCCACGGCCGGTCGGCGCCCGCCGGGCCCGCCCCACCACCGGGAGGGCGAGCCTGGGGCAGGGGGCTACGCGGGCCGCCGGAAGGAGTAGTTGAAGGCGGCGTCGCCGAAGTGGCCCATCATCCGGAGCCAGAACGGCATCAGCATCTCGGTCGCCCGGGCGCCGGTGATGTCCCCGAGGTCGACGATCCAGTCGGCCGGCCAGCCGAACTCGCCCAGCAGGGCGACCGCCTCGGCCTTGGCGGCGTCGTCGTTCCCGGCGATGAAGAGGTTGTGCTCACCGGCCAGCTTGTCCGGTGCGACCATCAGCTCGCAGTTCAGCGTGTTGAGCGCCTTCACCACCCGGGCCTCGGGGAACTCGCGCTGGATCTGCTCGCCGATGCTGTCGGTGTTGCACGGGGCGAGGGTGACGCCCTCGGGGCCGAACACCAGCGGGTTGGACACGTCGATCAGCAGCTTCCCGGCGAGGTGCTCCGCCCCGGCCGCGCGCAGCGCCGCCAGCGAGACCGTTCCGCCGGTGGCGTTCAGCACCACCTCGCCGAAGGCCGCCGCCTCGGCGAAGGTCCCGCAGCTGCCGGCGGGGCCGGCCTGCCGGGCCCAGGCCAGCCCCTTCTCGTTGTCCTTGCTCCGGGAGCCCAGTGCCACCTGGTGGCCGAGCGAGACCAGCTTGTCCGCGAGGGTCTGCCCGACCATGCCCGTGCCGATGATTCCGATGCGCATGGTTCCCCGTTCGTCCGGTTCCCTCCGCCCGTCGAAGGGCGGCCGCGACGACCTTAGGGGGTGCCCGGTGGGATTCCGGGGGTCACACGCCGGGGCCGATGCTCAGGATGGCGAAGAACTCGACCGTGAGCGCGGCCGGCGCCACCAGGGAGAGGGCCACCCGGGCCCGTCGGAACAGCCGGGCCGCGGGCCACCGGAGCCCGCCCGGGTGCGGGTACTCAGATCCGCGGTTCGCCGAACCAGCCGTGCAGCGCCCGGTCCAGCCCCTCCCAATCGGCCTCGCCGGGGGCGCAGGCCCAGGCGACGTAGCCGTCCGGGCGCAGCAGCAGCGCTGCGGCGGGCGGCGGTGCCTGGGGGCAGTGGGCGGCGTGGACGTCGACCCGGTCCTTCCAGCCGGCCGCCCGGTCCGCGAGGCCGAGCGTGCCGTTGGTCAGGTCGAGCAGCAAGGGCCTTCCGCTGTGGGTGAGTTCGGCCAGGCGGGTGCTCCCGGTCGGGGTGTCGAGGGCGAGCTCCGGGGCGAAGCCCCCGGCGAGCGGGTGCGGGCAGCCGGTGTCGTAGCGGACGTCGCTGCCCGCCATCAGGGCGGCTATCCGGGCGAGGTTGTCCTGGTGGGCGATCAGCTCGCCGACCAGGGCGCGCAGCGCGGTGATCCCGGGGCCGGGGGCCATCAGGGCCAGCTGGGCCTGGGAGTGCATGAAGACCCGCTCGCCGACCGGCCGGCGCTCGTGCTGGTAGCTGTCCAGCAGGCCGGGCGGGGCCCAGCCCCGGAGTTCGGCGGCGAGCTTCCAGCCCAGGTTGGCGGCGTCCTGGAGGCCGAGGTTGAGGCCGGGGCCGCCGGTCGCGGCGTGCACGTGCGCGGCGTCGCCGACCAGCAGGACGCGGCCCTCGCGGTACCGCTCGGCGAGCCGGGTGTTGTAACCGACGGTGCGGCGCGGGGTGAACGGTCCCGCCGTACGGGCCGGGGCGAGCGGCAGGTCGGCGCCGGTGACCCGGCGGATGCTGGCGCGCAGCTCGTCCAGGGTGAGCGGGCCGGCCTCGTCGACCGGCGGGCCGCCCCACTCCATGGTGGCGATCATGGTGGCGGCCGGGCCGAACGGGGAGATGACGAACACGCCGTGCTCGGTGCGGGTGTGGGTCCACGGCCCGAACGGGGTCGGGCAGCCGGGCAGCAGGATCCTGCCGTCGTCGGTGGTGCTCAGGCCCTCGGGCGGCAGCACGTGGGCGATCCGGGAGACCGGCTCGGGTGAGGTGACGCCGGGGAAGCCGATGCCGGCGTGCTTGCGGACGGTGCTGCGGCCGCCGTCCGCGCCGACCAGGTAGCGGGTGCGCAACTGCCGTGCGCCGTCCGGGTCGTGGAGGTCCACGGTGACCCCGTCCTGGTCCTGGGTGAAGCCGGTGACCTCGCACCGGCGCAGGATGGTGACGCCCAGCGCGAGGGCGTGTTCCTCCAGGACGGCCTCGATCCGGTGCTGCGGGATCGGCAGGGCGTGCAGCGGATTGTCGTCGAGCCGGTGCAGTTCCAGCGGGAAGGCGCCGAACACGAACCGGGGTATCGGCCGCGGCGCACCCGCGGCACCGCTGAGCGGCTGGTGAAGGCCGCGGTGGTCGAGCAGCCGGAGCACCTGTCCGACCAGGCCGTTGGCCTTCTGCTCGCCGGAGCGCTCGGCCAGTCGGTCCAGCACCACCGGCCGGACGCCGGCCAGGGTCAGTTCGCAGGCCAGGAACAGCCCGACCGGGCCTGCGCCGACGATGACGACCTCGTTGGTCATGTCAATTCCCCCAGGGGTGTGATGGGTTCACCGGATGGACGGATCGGGCAGCCCGGCCGCGAGCTGGCGCAGCGCCTCGGCGAACAGCGACTTGAAGGGCACCACCGGATCGGCGACCAGGTAGTGCTCGTTGGCGACCTGCAGCGCGGAGAGCGCGGCGGCGGCCACCAGCTTCGGGTAGAGGTCCCGGTCGGGATCGGTGCCGGTGCGGGCGGCCACCGCGGCGGTGAGCCCGGCCCTGGTCTGCGCGCCGCCGCGGAACAGCTCGGCCTGGAGCGAGGGTTCGCGCAGCAGTCGTCGTAGGGCGGCGACCCAGCCGGGGGCGGGTTCCTCCTCGGCGCCTTCGAAGGGTTCGACCAGGGCCTGGGACAGCGCCTCCCACAGCGGTTCCTCCGACGGGCGGGTGGCCAGGGCCTCGGCGGCCCGCAGGATCCGGTTGCGGTGCCGGAAGACGATCGCCTCGGCCTTGCTGGAGAAGTAGTTGTTGTAGGTGCGCGGGGACACCCCGGCCGCGGCCGCGATGTCCTCGACCCGGACGTTCTCCAGTCCCCGCTCCACCGCCAGGCTCAGCGCCGCCCAGCTGAGTGCCTCCCGCGTCGCGGCCTTCTTCCGTTCCCGCAGTCCGGGCTCTCCGTCCGTCATGGCACCACTCTCCCGTCAAACATGCGTGTTGCGCAATAGTGCGTGGCACGCAAGTTTTTCGGGGCGGCCGGGGCCGTGGCGAGCCGCCCGCCACCTGCGGTTCGTCGCTGGTAGTAGTTGCGTGGTCGCGGAGCGGCTCCGCGCAGGAGCCCGTCCGCGCAGGAATTCCGGCGGGACGACCCGACAGGACGTGAGGAGCGGGCATGAGTGGCAGACGGCGTCCACCGCGGGCGCGGACCCCGCGCCAGGGCGGCGCGGCCGGCGGCGGCCGGATGAACTCCCGGGTGGAGATCGCCCGCATCGAGGGCTTCCTGGCCTGGGAGGCGGAGGTCGCGGCGGCCGAACGCGACGCCCGCGCCTTCGCCGCGCAGTTCTCCTGGCTGCCGGAGGCCGAGCGGGAGGACCTGGAGCGGGCCTACGCCGCCGACCGGCTGCGCTACGCCGAGGAGGTCGTCGACCGCGCCGTCGACCGCTGCCGCCGGCTGGCCGCCCGCTACCGCGCCGAGTGCCGCCGGGTCTGCACCCGCTGGGCGGCGCTCTGCCTCTCCGTCACCCTGGCGGCGGCGCTGTTCGCCGTCGTCCCGGCGGCCCTGCGGGGCTGAACCGCCGATCCGCGCTCACGACACGACCAGGGCCCGCCGCGCCGTTTCCGGTGCAGCGGGCCCTGGTCGTGCCGGGAGCGCGGTCAGTGGTGGCCGTGGCCGCTGGTGATCTCCTCGTGCTCCTCGACGGTGGGCTTGGCGATCTGGCTGCCCTCCCCGTAGAAGCCGCGGGACAGCTTGGCCCGGGTGCGGGTCCACAGGCCGGCCCGGCGGGCGACGCCGTTCTCGTCCACCTCGGGCTGCAGCTCGACCGGCTCGGGCTGCTCGTGCGAGGTGAGGGTGTAGACCCGGCCCGGCGGCAGCGGCGCGTGCACCTCGATGAACTCGCCGTGCTGCAGCCGGTTGATCACGCCGGTCTCCCGGCCGTGCAGCACCTTCTCCTTGTCCCGCCGCTGCAGGCCCAGGCACCAGCGCTTGGTGACCACGAACAGCGCCACCGGGAGGGCGAAGAAGCCGATCCGCACGGCGTAGGTGATCGCGTTGATCGACAGGTGGAAGTGGGTCGCCAGCAGGTCGTTGCCGCCGCCGGCCAGCAGGATCAGGTAGAGGCCCATCCAGGCCACGCCGAAGGCGGTGCGGACGGGGTGGTTGCGCGGACGGTCGGCGATGTGGTGCTCGCCGCGGTCCCCGGTGACCCAGGCCTCCAGGAACGGCCAGCACCAGATGGCGAGCAGTACCGTCGGGAAGACCATCAGCGGAATGAACACCCCGAGGTTCAGGGTGTGGCCGCCCCAGACGCTGATCTCCCAGCCCGGCATCACGCGGATCAGGCCCTCGGAGAAGCCCATGTACCAGTCCGGTTGGGCGTCGGTGGACACCTGGTCCGGCCGGTAGGGGCCGTACGCCCAGATCGGGTTGATGGTGGCGATCGCCGACATGAACGCGATCACGCCGAAGACCAGGAAGAAGAAGCCGCCGGCCTTGCCCATGTAGACCGGCATCAGCGGCATGCCGACCACGTTGTCGTTGGTGCGGCCGGGCCCGGCGAACTGGGTGTGCTTGTGGTAGAAGACCAGGATCAGGTGCGCCGCGAGCAGGCCCACCATGATGCCCGGGATCAGCAGGATGTGGACGGTGAACAGCCGCGGGATGATGTCGGTGCCCGGGAACTCGCCGCCGTAGATGAAGAACTGCAGGTAGGTGCCGACGATCGGGACGGCCAGCACGGCGCCCTCCATGAAGCGGATGCCCGTGCCGGAGAGCAGGTCGTCCGGGAGCGAGTAGCCCATGAAGCCGTCGAACATGCCGAGGAACAGCAGCAGCGCGCCGAAGATCCAGTTGATCTCGCGGGGCTTGCGGAAGGCGCCGGTGAAGAACACCCGCAGCATGTGGGTCAGCATCGAGGCGATGAAGACGACGGCCGCCCAGTGGTGGATCTGGCGCATCAGCAGGCCGCCGCGGACCTCGAAGCTGATGTTGATCGTCGAGGCGTAGGCCTCGGACATCCGGATGCCCTTGAGCGGGACGTAGGAGCCGTCGTAGACGACCTCGCCCATGCTCGGATTGAAGAAGAGGGTCAGCCAGACGCCGGTCAGGATGATGATGACGAAGGTGTAGAGCGCGATCTCGCCCAGCATGAAGGACCAGTGGTCCGGGAAGATCTTGCGCAGGTTGGCCTTGGCGAGGGAGTAGATGCCGAGCCGGCCGTCGGTCCAGTCGGCGAGGGCTTCGGCCGGGTTGGCCGGTTTGGCGCGGGTGCTGGTCACCGGTCCCGGCTGCGACTGCTGGTCGGTTCTCACGACGGGCTCCCCGGCGTTCTCGGCGTGCCGGCGTGGAGGCCCGTCGGCGAGGACGCCGGCCGGCGAAGTGTTGTGATCATGGGACCTCTCGATACGGGTCCGCCGGGTGGACCGGCGCGCGGACCTGGGCGGTTCACTGGACCCGTTGCTCAGGGTGATGGAGCGCTTACTCTGTCATGCTGTCGGCAGGGGGCCGACTGTGCACGTCCATCGGGCCGTCCGGCCGCTCGTGTCGGGCCGGACGGGGGTTGCTGACGCCCGATCGGCTGGCCGCCGGTCGGGGCGGGCGGGGGTGATGCTGCGCCCGGGTGCAGCTGAACCGTTTCGGCGCGTGCCGCGTCCGGGTGCCGCACCGGGCCGGGCCTACGCTGCGCCAATGGTGGATCACCGTGAACTCCTCGAGTCCGTCACCGAGGCCCTGTCCCGCGCCGGGTTCGACACCACGCCGGGCACCTCGCCGCTGTCGATCGACCGTCACCCCGAGGGGGTGGCGGTCGGCTGGTCCCCCGGGGTGGAGACGGACGGTCAGCCCTCCGGGTCGGCGCGGGCGGCGCTGAGCGGGGCGGCCGCACTCGTCCTGCGGGAGCGGGGCTTCCTGGTCACCGGAACGGAGGAGGGGGAGCTGCTGGTGCGCTGCGCCGAACCGGTGACGGTCCCTCCGGAGCCCGGGCCCGGGGTGGCACCCGAGCAGTGGTGGGGGTGACCCGGCCCGGCCGCGGACGGTCCCGACCGCTCCGACGGCTCCGACGTGCGGAGTTGGCCGGAGCATGGGTGTTCCCATACCGAACCCTTACCTGAACGGGGGGTGCAGTTGACCGCCGTCCCTCTAAGGTTTGCCTAAGCTAAGCGAAACGCCCTGGACCACGGTGTCCGGGGCGTTCGCCGTGCCGTTCCGCCGCCGCCGCGGCGGCGCACTCCAGACAGGTACGACCCGGGGCGGCCCGGGGGAGGAGCCCGCTGCATGTGGGATGAGGCGTTTCCGAGCTTTCTGATCGGGCTGCGCGAGGGACTCGAAGCGGGCCTGATCGTCTCGATCCTGGTCGCCACGCTGGTGCGGGCCGGTCAGAAGGGCCGGCTCCCCCAGGTCTGGACGGGCGTCGCGGCGGCCGTCGCACTCAGCCTCAGCTTCGGCGCGGTACTCACCTTCACCGCCGCCAACCTCTCCGGCCACGCCCAGGAGGCGTTCGGCGGGGTGCTGAGCCTGATCGCGGTCGGCTTCGTCACCGCGATGGTGTTCTGGATGCGCCGCTCCGCGCGCACCCTCTCCGCCGACATCAAGGAGAAGGTCCAGGCCTCGCTGGCCATGGGTGCGGGTGCGCTGGTGCTCACCAGCTTCCTCGCCGTCGCCCGGGAGGGCCTGGAGACCTCGCTCTTCCTGTGGACCAACGCCCGCACCGCCGGGGAGTCCACCGGGCCGATCATCGGCGCCGCCGTCGGCCTGCTGCTCTCCGTCGCGCTCTGCTGGGGCCTGTACCGCCGGGCCCTCAGGATGAACCTCACCAAGTTCTTCACCATCACCGGCGCCGGCCTGATCGTGGTCGCCGCGGGCGTGCTCGGCTACGGCCTGCGCGACCTCCAGGAGTCCGGGCTGGTCGGCGGCGGCAGCTCGTACGCCTTCGACCTGAGCGGGCACCTGGACGCCTCGTCCTGGTACGCCACGCTGGTCCAGGGCACCCTCAACCTGACCGTCACCATGACGGTCCTCCAGGTCGTCGGCTACATCGCCTACCTGAGCATCGTGATGACCCTGTTCATCGAGGGCGTGCGCGGCGGCAAGGCGGCTCCGGCTCCGGCCCCGGCTGCGGCCGCAGCGGCGGCGGTCGAGGCGAAGCCCGCGGCGGATGCGGCGGCTGCGGCGGATTCCGAGCAGGCCGGGCCGGTGCGCACCGGGCGGCCGCGCTGGGTGCTGCCGACCGCGCTGGTCGCCGTACCGGTCGTGGTGGCCGGCGCCGTGATCGCCGTCAGCGACGGCAAGCAGGACAGCTCCGCCACCGTCGCGGTCTCCGAGAAGGAGTGCGGCAAGGGCTTCGGCAACCCCCAGCCGGGCCAGCAGGTGTTCCAGATGCACAACACCGGCGACAAGGTCTCCGAGGTCTACCTGGTCAACCCGGGCACCGGCGCGGTCTACGGCGAGATCGAGGGCCTGGCCCCCGGCACCACCCGGGCGCTGACCGCCACCATCGGCTCCGGCGACTACGCCTGGCGCTGCGTGCCCACCGGCGGCACCACCGCCACCTCCGCCACCGTGCACGTCTCCGGCGGCGCCGAGGTCAAGGCCGTCAAGCCGGTCTCCGAGGACGACCTCAAGGCCCCGCTGGACAGCTACAAGGACTACGTCACCAAGGGCCTCGCGACCCTGATGACGCAGACCCAGAAGATCCAGACCGACGTGCACGGCGGCGACCTCAACGCCGCCAAGGCGGACTGGCTCACCGCCCACCTCCAGTACGCCTCGCTCGGCGCCGCCTACGGCACCTTCGCCGACCTCGACAAGAAGATCGACGGCCGCGCCGACGGCTACGCCGACAAGGCCCAGGACCCGGGCTTCACCGGCTTCCTGCGCCTGGAGTACGGCCTCTGGCACGGCCAGTCCGCCGCCGACCTGACGCCGGTCGCCGACGAACTCGCCCAGAACGTCGCCAAGCTGGTGCACGACTTCCCCACCCAGGACTTCGACCCGGGCGACCTCCCGCTGCGCGCCCACGAGATCCTGGAGAACACCCTCCAGTTCGAGCTGACCGGCGACACCGACATGGGCAGCGGCACCAACCTCGCCACCACCCAGGCCAACCTGGCCGGCACCCAGGAGCTGCTGACCCTGCTCCGGCCGCTGCTCGACGAGCGTGACCCGCAGGTGCTGGTCCGGGTCGACGCCGGGATGAAGCGGGTCGGGGACCTCGTCGCCGCGGCGCACACCGCCGACGGCTGGACCCCGCTCGACAAGCTGCCCGACGGCACCCGCCGCCAGCTGAACGGCGCCACCGGCCAGCTGCTCGAAGACCTCTCGCCCATCCCCGCCCTGCTCGAGATCCGGAAGGCCGCCTGATGACCGACCACACCGCAGCCACCGGCTCCTGCCCGTTCCCGCACGCCGCTGCCGCCGTCGCCGCACCGGTCGCCCAGTCGGTCGCCGGGCCGGTCGCAGAGACGGTCGCCGACGCCGACCAGGGCGGCTGCCCGGCCGGTCCGGCCCGGCGCAGCTTCGTCCGGGCCGCGCTCGGGGCGGGCGCCGGGGCCGCCGTGCTGGCCGGCGGGGCGTTCACCCTCGGGGCCGAACCGGCCGCCGCCGGGGACTCCCACCAGCCGGTGAACGGGGCCGTCCCGTTCCACGGCGACCACCAGGCCGGTGTCATCACCCCGGCCCCCGGCTTCGCCGCGTTCGTCTCCTGCCAGGTCATCGCCCAGGACCGCAAGGGCCTGGAGGACCTGTTCAAGACCCTGACCGAGCGGATCCGCCTGCTTACCGCCGGCGGCACCCCGCCCGACCTCGGCGTCGGCGCCCCGCCCTCGGACAGCGGCATCCTCGGCCCCACCGTGCCCACCGACAACCTCACCGTCACGGTCGGCGTCGGCGCCTCGCTGTTCGACGACCGCTACGGGCTCGCCAAGGCCAAGCCCGTCAAGCTGACGCCGATGAAGACCTTCCCCAACGACAACCTCCAGCCCGGCGAACTGCACGGCGACCTCTCGCTGCAGATCTGCGCCGACCAGCAGGACACCGTGCTGCACGCGCTGCGCGACATAACCCGGCACACCCGCGGGGCGATGCAGATCCTCTGGCGGATCGACGGCTTCAAGAGCGCCGCCCGCCCGGACGGCGCCCCGCGCAACCTGCTCGGCTTCAAGGACGGCATCGCCAACCCGGACACCACCTCCGCCCGCGAGACGGACCGGCTGATCTGGGTCACCGACGGCGCGGGCGAGCCCGCCTGGGCGACCGGCGGCAGCTACCAGGTGATCCGGATCATCCGGATGCTGATCGAGTTCTGGGACCGGGTCAAGCTCAGCGAGCAGGAGAAGATGTTCGGCCGCCGCCGCGACACCGGCGCGCCGCTGGACGGGCACCAGGAGAACGACGCGCCGGACTACGGCAAGGACCCGGACGGCAAGGCGATCCCGCTCAACGCGCACATCCGGCTGGCCAACCCGCGCACCGCCGACACCGACGCCTCGCGCATCCTGCGCCGCGGGTTCAACTACGACCGGGGCGTGGACAAGGCGGGCAACCTGGACATGGGCCTGGTGTTCTGCTGCTACCAGCAGGACGTGGTGCGGCAGTTCGAGGCCACCCAGACCCGGCTGATCGACGAGCCGCTGGTGGACTACATCTCGCCGACCGGCGGCGGGTACTTCTTCGTCCTGCCGGGCGTGAAGGACGACGCCGACTGGCTCGGGCGGGGACTTCTCGCCGCGGTCTGAGCCGGTCCGGCACCTGAACGGGCCCGGTGCGCGTGGTGCGCGCCGGGCCCGTTCGGCGTGCTCGGACGTGCCCGGGCACTGCGCAGGCACTGCCCAGGCGTTGCTCGGCCACTGCTCGGGCGTGCTCAGCCGCCGAGGGTGAAGCCGATCACCGCACCGCCGCCGACCCGGTTGGCGGCGTAGGCGGTGCCGCCGTGCGAGCGGGCCACCTCGGCCACGATGGCCAGGCCCAGGCCCGAGCCGGGCAGGCTGCGGGCCGCGGTGGCCCGGTAGAAGCGGTCGAAGACCCGGTCGAGGTCGGTCTCGTCGATGCCCGGGCCGCGGTCCCGGACCTCGACCCGGAGGCCGTGCGCCACCAGCTCGATCGGGGACGTCCCGGCCGGGTCGAACTTGGCCGCGTTGTCCAGCAGGTTGCCCACCGCCCGGGCCAGCGCGTCCGGGTGGGCGATGACGACGGTGTCGTCCGCGACCACCGTGATCTCCCGGTCGCTGCGCCGGCGGGCCTGGCCGGCGGCCTCGTGGACCACCTCCGCCAGCACCACCTCGACCGGGTCCTCGTCGGCCTTGCGGTCCGCCGCCAGGGCCACCAGCTCCTCCACCAGCTGGGTCAACTCCCGGGCCTCCTCGGCCAGGTCGGCGAGCAGCGCGGTGCGTTCGGCGGGCGGCAGCCGGTCGATGCTGGGCAGCACCGACAGGTTGGTGCGCAGGCTGGTCAGCGGGGTGCGCAGCTCGTGCCCGGCGTCCTGGACGAGCCGGCGCTGGTTCTCCTTGGCGGTGGCCAGGCGCACCAGCATCCGGTCGAAGGCGCGGCCGAGCCGGCCCACCTCGTCCTGGCCCGAGGCGGGCACCGGGACGTCCAGGCGGCCGCTGGCGGCGACCCGTTCGGCCGCGTCGGTCAGCCGGACCAGCCGGCCGGTGATCCGCCCGGCGACCAGCCACCCGGATCCGCCGGCCACCAGCACGACGGCGGCCACCACGGCCACCATCTGGTGCCGCAGCACCTCCAACAGCTCCTCGATGTCGTCGAGTTGCAGCACGACCTGGACGGCGCCCCGGCCGCCGCCGAGCGAGACCACGCCCACCCGGCAGGTCCGGCCGCCGACCTGGCGCTCGTCGATCACCGTACGGGCGGGCTCGTCGGCGCGGGCGAGCTCGCGGTCGGTCGCGGTGGTCGGCAGGGCGAGGTGCGCGGTGCCCGGGAGGATGGCCCCGTGCGAGTCGAGGGCCTGGGCGGTGACCCTGATCGGGTGCAGCAGCTGCTCGCTCAGCCCGCTCGGGCTGTTGAAGTCCCCCGGGAACAGCTTCTGGCGGTCCACCTGGCCGCTGACCGCGTGGACGGCCGAGTTGAAGTCGTCCGACTCGTCGTCGCGGATCAGTGTGGCCGCCGCGCGGTAGCCGAGCGTGCCGATCACCACCGCGACCAGGGCCGCCATCACCGCGAAGGCGAGCGAGAGGGTGGTGCGCAGGCCGGGGCGCGGCAGCCGGGGGCGGCGGGCCGCCGGGCCGGTCACGGCTCGCGCAGCGTGTAGCCGACGCCGCGGACGGTGTGGATCAGCGGGGTGAGGCCCGGGCGGTCGAGCTTTCGGCGCAGGTAGCCGATGAAGACCGCGAGGTTCTTCGAGCCCGGGCCGAAGTCGTAGCCCCAGATCCGCTCGTACAGGGTGGTCTGGTCGAGGACGGCGCCGGCGTGCCGGGTGAGCAGCTCCAGCAGGTCGAACTCGGTGCGGGAGAGCTCCAGTTCGGCGCCGCCGCGCCAGGCCCGGCGGGCCGGGGGCTCGACCCGCAGGTCGGCGACGGTCAGGACGTCCTCGGGGGTGTCGGCGGGCGGGTTGCGGCGCAGCAGGGCACGCAGCCGGGCGAACAGCTCGTCCACGTCGAAGGGCTTGACCAGGTAGTCGTCGGCCCCGGCGTCCAGGCCGGCGATCCGGTCCGGGACCTCGACCCGGGCGGTGAGCATCAGCACCGGGGTGCGGTCGCCGGCCGCGCGCAGCCGGCGGCAGACCTCCAGGCCGTCCGGCGCGGGCATCATCACGTCGAGCACCAGGACGTCCGGCCGCTGCTCGGCGAGGACGGCCAGGGTCTGGGTGCCGTCCGCGGCTATCCGCACCCGGTAGCCCTCCAGCGTGAGGGCGCGGGTGAGCGAGTCGCGGATGGCGCGGTCGTCCTCGGCGATCAGCACGGTGTGGCTCATGCGGGAGATTCTCCCTGGCGTGCTCACGGCAGTGGAGAGCGGGGCACGGATTCCCGGCCGGCACGGGTGTCGCGTGCCGCTTCGTGGGCGTACGGTGGCCACACGGTGGCGCGCCGCCGGGCGGCCACCGGTCCGTTTCGGTACGCCCCGCCGGAGGCCTCGATGGCAGAGCGGATGGCCTTCCTCACCACCCCGCGCGCGGAGCGGGCGCGCCGGGACGCCCGGGAGCGGCTGGGGGACCGGCGGGAGGTGTACCGGCCGGGGGCGCTGCTGCCGCTGGTGGGCGGACAGGCGGAGCGCTGCATGGACTGCGGGCTGCCGTTCTGCCACGCGGCCTGCCCGCTGGGGAACCTGGTGCCGGAGTGGAACCGGCTGGTCGCGGACGCGGACTGGCGGGCCGCGGCCGCCCGGCTGCTGGCCACGAACAACTTCCCGGAGTTCACCGGGCGGCTCTGCCCGGCCCCGTGCGAGAGCGCCTGCGTGCTGGCGATCGACGGGGACGCGGTGACGATCAAGAACGTGGAGCTGGCGATCGCCGACCGGGCCTGGGCCGAGGGCTGGGACGCGGCGCAGCCGCCCGAGCGGCCGGAGCCGGGCGGGCGGGTGGCGGTGATCGGCTCCGGGCCGGCCGGGCTGGCCGCGGCCCAGCAGCTGACCCGGGCCGGGCACGCCACCACCGTCTACGAACGGGCCGACCGGGCGGGCGGGCTGCTGCGCTACGGGATCCCGCCGTTCCGGCTGGAGAAGCACCGGCTGGAGCGGCGGCTGGCGCAGCTGCGGGCCGAGGGCACCGAGTTCCGCACCGGGGTGTGGGCCGGGCGGGACGTCACCGGGGAGCAGCTGCGGGCCGGGTACGACGCGGTGGTGGTCGCGGTGGGGGCCGGTGCCTGGCGGGTGCCGGCCGTGCCCGGGTGCGGGCTGGCCGGGGTGCACCCGGCCCTGGAGTACCTGACCTGGGCTAACCGGGTGGACGAGGGGGACCGGGAGGTCTCGCCGCTGTCCGCGCGGGGGCGGCGGGTGGTCGTCGTCGGGGGCGGGGACACCGCGGCCGACTGCCTGGGGACGGCGCTGCGCGAGGGCGCGGCCTCGGTGACCCAGCTGGACATCAACCCGTGTCCGCCGGAGCGGCGCGGGCCGGGGCAGCCGTGGCCGGTCCACCCGAAGGTGTACCGGGAGACCACCTCGCACGAGGAGTTGGCGGGGCGGGCGGGGTCGTCGTCGTTGTCGGGGGAGGCGGGGGCGTCGTCGGGGGAGTCGGGGTCGGCGTCGGGGGAGGAGGCGGGCCGGTCGTCGTCGGCCGGTGGCCGGGTGTTCGCGGCGGTCACGGTCGGGTTCGAGCCGGGGCCGGACGGGCGCCTGGCGGCCGTCCGCTACGCCGAGGCCGAGCCGGGCGACCGCGGCCCCCGGGCGGGCACCGAGCGGGTGCTCCCGGCGGAGCTGGCGCTGCTCGCGCTGGGCTTCGTCGGGCCGGAGCCGGACCAGCCGCTGTACGCCCAACTCGGGCTGGGCATCGGGCCGGAGGGGACGCTGGAGCGGGACGACGGGTTCGGCACCGCCGCCGACGGGGTGTTCGTCGCGGGGGACGCCGGGCGGGGCCAGTCGCTGATCGTCTGGGCGATCGCGGAGGGCCGGTCGGCGGCCGCGGCGGTGGACCGCTACCTGCGCGGGCGGACCGAACTCCCGTCCCCGGTGCGGGCGTCGGCGCGGGCCCTCACGCTCTGAGGAGCGGGGCCCGGGCTCTCACGCTGTGAGGAGCGGGGCCCGGGCCGGACGGCGGGTGCGTCGGTCCAGGCCGAGGACGGACGGAGGGCGCGCGGCCGATGGGAGGGCGGGCAGGCCGATGGGAGGGCGTGCGGCGGGCCTGCACGCTGGTGAGCACCTCCGCGCAACGGCGTGCGCTCTGCGAGCCGTTCGGGTGCGGCGCGTCCGCCCGGTGGCGCCGGGTAGGTGGCGGGCAGCAACCGGACGGATTACGGAGGGGACCGTCATGTCGGATCGCACCCCGGAGACACCCGAGCTCACGCCCTTGCCCGAGGCCGTGCCAGCGCCTGAGGCCGTGCCCGCGTCCGAGGCCGTGCCCGCGTCCCGGGTCGCGCCGCCGCCCGCCGTGGTGGGTCTGCCGGTGCCGCCCGTACCGCCCGTGCCGCCCTGGCCGGGCGGGGACCAGTCGCCACCGGTGCTCGGGCACGCGGCCCGCAGCATCGACAAGGCCACCCTCGTCCCGTTGAAGGTGCCCGGTCCACCGGGCGGGCCGGGCCTGGTCGCGCACGCCTACCTGCGCGGGCTCGACCTCCGACCGGACGAAGTGACCGCGCTGCGCGGCGGTTGACGGCCGAGCTGCCCTGGGAGCTGCTCGCCGCCTCCGCCGCCGACCCCGCCGACCGTCCGCTGCGGGCCGCCGTCCTGGCCGCCGCCGACGGTCCCGCGCTGCGTGAACTCGGCCGTGAGCTGGAGCAGTTGCGCCGATCCGACACCACTGCGGCGGGCCAGGCCCGGGCCGGGCTGGCCGCCGTCGCGAACGCCGCGTACGACCACAACGCGGCCGTCGACCCGATCGGCATGATGAACCTGGAGCGCCTGGAGATGGCCCCCGCCGGGATCGAGCGCGGCGAACTGGTCGCGACCATCCCGCTCGCGCCGCTGGAGGAGACGGCCGTCACCCAGAAGGAATGGTCCGTCACCTCCAAGGAGTTCAGCTCGATCGTCACCGACTCGCTGGAGAACTTCAGCGAGACCGGCGTCACCGACAACACCGAACTCGCCCAGTCCACCACCAACCAGCTCCAGCACAGCAACCAGTTCAACGTCACCGGCACCGTCTCGGGCGGGATCCCGCTGATCTCCGGCTCCGCCACCTCCGGCATGACCAGCCAGAGCGCCGACTCGCAGTCCGCCACCGACAGCCGCAAGCACGCGACCACGATCACCCAGAAGGCCTCCGCGCGTACCAAGCAGGAGCACAAGGTCACCATCACGACCACCACCGTGACCGGCTCCTCGGAGACCACCACCCGTACCTTGAAGAACGCCAGTGCCACCGATCCGGTCCGGATCGACTACTTCAGCATGATGCGCAAGTGGCGGGTCCGGCTCTACCGCTCCGGGCTGCGGCTGACCTACGACCTGGCCATCCCCGAACCGGCCGGCGCCCTGCGCCAGGCCTATGCCGAACTCGCGGCCATCGAGGCGAAGCTGGGGCCGTTCCAGTTCGAGGTGCCGCACTCCGACATCACCGAGGAGGTCCGCCCCGGCGAGAGCCAGCCGCACTACCTGGTGCTCGCCGAGCGGTACGGCGCGGTGGTGCCGCTCGCCCCCGGCCCGCACCCGGACCTCCACGTCAACGTCACCGCGCCCAACAACGACGGCGCCGGGATCTTCGACGCGCCGCCGCTGAACGTCCCGGACCGGTACTGGATCAAGAACCTCTGGTTCCAGTTCGCCTCCGAGAGCCGCACCGGTGACTACAACTACAACCTCAAGGTGCTCGGCAGCACCATCCCCGAGTGGAACGAGCCGTTCGGCACCCACGGACCGGTCGACCTCGCCGACCCGGTCAACGGCGCCCTGCTGCGGCACGCCGGCGGGCCGTGCACGGTGAGTTTCCACCTGGTCAACAACCGGCAGACCTGGCTCAACCTGACGGCCGTCGTCGAACCCACCGACGAGGCCCGCCGGCAGTGGCAGAACGACGTCTGGGCGGCCCTGTTCAACGCGGCCCAGACCAAGTACTACGCCGAGCAGCAGGACCTCGCCGCCCGCGCCGCCGCACTGCGCGAACGCCTCAACGGGGTCGACACCCTCACGCTCCGGCGCGAGGAGAGCGACGAGATCATGAAGGGCGTACTGCGCTTCCTGCTCGGCGTGGACTACCACCTGATGCCCTCCGACGTGGTGAACGCCTTCAAGGACTCGGTCGCGAGCGACCCCGACCGGCTGGGCCACGGCGCGGGCTTCCCCGGTGACGACACCGGCGCGCTCAAGGTGAGCGCCGCGGCCTGGGCGGCGGTGCTCGGGCACGAGGCCGAGGTGGCCTTCGTCAACCAGGCCATCGAGTGGGAGAACGTGGTCACCTTCCTCTACTCCTACTTCTGGGACGCCCCGGCCGCCTGGCCCTTCGTCAGCCGGATCAGCCACCCCGACGCCAACCGGCAGGCCTTCCTGCGGGCGGGCAGCGCCCGGGTGGTGCTCACCGTGCGCAAGGGCTGGGAGGAGGCCTGGGTACGGTTCGCCGAGGGCGGCTTCCACGGCGCCCAACTGCCCGCCGACCACCCGTACCTGAGCATCGCCCGGGAGATCGCCGCCTACGACGACCGCAACTACCCCGGCATCCCGCCGGCCAACCCGGGCAGCAGTTCGCTGCTGCTGGAGGACGAGGCCGTCACCACCTGCGCCGCCGTGGTCGACCCGCCCGCCGGGGGCGCCCCGGTGCTGGTGCCGGTGGCCTCCAGCGCCGGCTTCGCCCCGGGCACCGCGGTCGTCGTGGACGAGTACGAGGACCGGCGGATCCAGGAGACCGCCCGGGTGGTCCGGGTGCCGGACGACACCCACCTGGTGCTCAGCGGTCTGACCCACCGGCACGACGGCACCCTGACGCCGTTCCCGGTCCGCCGGCCCGGCCACCGGGGCACGCTGATCGCCGAGTGGAACGAGTACACGCCGACCTCGGGGACGGACATCGCGGTGAGCAGCCCGTTGAAGGACATCGCGTGAGCTTCCTCAGGGACCAGGACACGTGTCTGCTGCTGGGGCCGGCGCGGGAGGAGCCGCCGACGGTCTTCGAGTACCTGGCCGCCGAGTTGTGGGTGCGCCACCACTTCGGGGTGGACTTCGACGCCCGCCCCGGCGCGACCTGGGTGACCTTCCAGCTCGACCGGATCGCCGAGTGGTGGGGCACGCCCCGCCGGGACCGGCTGGGCCCCGAGGAGGCGCTGCCGTACGGGCGGCTCACCGCCCAGCCGCAGGACCCGGTGCTGCGGATGGTGCTCCAGGTGCTGTCGGAGGACCTGACCAACACCTTTCCGACGGCCAAGGTCGAGGCGATCAAGCGGATGCTCAAGGACCGGAGCACCCCGGCGGTCAAACTGGTCAAGGCCATCCGCGAACTCACCCCGGGCGGTGCGCTCAAGCCGGACCTGCTCGGCCTGCAGAACCACGTCCCGGACCTGCGGATGGAGGCCCTGGAGGTCGGCACCGAGCGCACCGCGCTCGACACCTACCGCGAACTCCAGGGCAAGATCGCGGTGTTGCGGGACCCGTGCGGCCGGATCATCGAGAACCGGCTGATCGCCCTGCAGCGCACCGCGGTCAAGCAGCTGCCGTACTCGGTGGTCGCCGCGGCCACCAGCTGGCGGCTCGGCGCCGGGCTGATGATCCTTCCGGTGCCGGTCAACGTCACCGAGCAGAACGGGGAGACGTACGTCGACTGGATCTGCTACTGGCCCACCGACCGGGCCGAGTTCCGCGAGTACCCGAGGCCGGCCAACGGCCGTCCCGGGTACGACGGGCTGGTGCTGTACCACATCCACCGGGTGCCGCTGCGGGCCGTGCAACTCCCGGACAAAATCCGGGAGGCGATGCTCAACCTGGTCCGGGCCCGGCAGCGGTCGGCGCCGCTGGGGCCCACCCTGGTGCCCGAGCTGGCGGTGACGATCGAGCGGGACCGGCGGCTGTTCACCCCCGAGGGGGAACTGTTCCTGGCCGGGCTGGGGGCGGTCGGGTTGCTGGCCCTGGGGGTGTGGGCGGCGGTCGGGGCGGGTGCGGTGGCCGGACTGGGGGCGGTGGCCAAGGGCGGGCTGGTCGCGGCGGCGAGTGCGCCCGAGGTGTTCGTCGGGGCGGTCGCGGCCGCGTCCGAGCTGGCGGACCGACTCTGGTCGGTGATCTCCCAGTTGGGGTACCTGTTGCCGGCCGGGGGGTAGTCGGGGGTGGGGGGTGATGGTTGATGGTTGACGGCCGGGCGGACCCGGTCGTCCGGTCGTCCGGTCGTCCGGCGCCGTCACGGCGCGGGACGGGACCCGGCCGCCGTGGCGGGCGTGCGCTGGTCGTAGCGCCACAGTGCCGGGAGCGCGGCGGCGAGCAGGGTGCTGCTGCCCAGGCAGAGCAGCCCGCCGGTGCCCAGGGCGGCCCGGATGCCCTGCCGGGCGGCGAGGCCGCCGGCCCGGAGGTCGCCGAGGGCCGGTCCGGCGGAGCCGATCAGCAGCTCAAGGCCGGCGGCGCGGCCGCGCAGCTCGTCCGGAACGGACCGGTTCCAGATGGCGCTGCGGAAGGTGTCGCCGATCCAGTGGGCGGCACCCGCGACGGCCAGGCAGAGCAGTACGGCCCACAGGCCCGGGGCGACGGCGGCCGCGGCGGTGGCCGCGCCGACCAGCGCGGCGGAGAGCAGGACCGGCCGTCCGTGCCGGTGCACCCGTTCCGTCCAGCCGCCGGTGGCGGCGGCGAGCAGGCTGCCCGCGGCGGAGGCCGAGTAGAGCAGGCCGAGTGCCCAGGTCGCGTCCAGCTCCCCGGCGAGGAAGGGGAACAAGGCGGTGGGCAGGGCGAAGACGGTCGCGGCGAGGTCGGCCAGGTAGGTGCCCAACAGGTCGGGCCGGCGGGCCGCGTACCGGACGCCCTCGGTGAAGTCGCGCAGCGACGACGCCTCGGCGTCCCGCGCCGAGGGGACCGGCCGCACCTGGGCGAGCAGGGCGATCGACAGCAGGAAGGTGGCCAGGTCGATCAGGTACGCGGCCGGGGCGCCGGTGGTCGCGATCAGCAGTCCGGCGGCGGCCGGCGCGGCCACGCCGCCGATGCTCCAGCGCAGCGAGAGCAGCGCCCCGGCCGCCACCAGCTGCTCCGGCGGCACCAGCCGGGGGATCATCGCCTCTACTGAGGGCTGCTGGATGCCCTGGACGGCCGCCGCCAGGCCGGCGGCCAGGTAGAGCGGCCAGACGGCTGGCGCCCCTAGCAGCGCGTTGGCCAGCAGCACGGCGCTCAGGACGGCCAGGGCGACCTCGGTGGCCAGGGCGACGGTACGGCGGTCGGCGCGGTCGGCGAGCACGCCTCCGTAGAGGCCGAACAGGACGGTGGGCACGAGCTCGACCGCTCCGACGGCTCCGACGGCGAGCGGTGAGCCGGTGAGGTCGGCGATCTGGAGCGGGATCGCGGTCATGGTGAAGACCGAGCCGAGGAGGGTGACCGTGCCGGAGGTCCAGGTGAGGCGGAAGTCCCGGGAGGTGCGCCAGGGCGTGGTGTCGGGGAGCAGTTGGGACCGTCGGCGGTCCGTTCCTGAGGTCATGCGGGGCCCTTGGGTGTCGTGGGGCTGTCGGTGGTCGTGGTGCCGGTGGCAGTCGTGGCGGTGGCCGTCGGATAGGTCATTGCGTCCTTATCACTGATAAAGTCCGGGTCGGAACTTAGCGGCGATAAGGTGGCCCCGCAAGCGGATTACCGGGAGGCCGATCGGATGGCGCTGCAACGCGACGAGGTGGTGCGCACCGCGCTGCGCGTGCTCAACGAGGAGGGCATCGACGGGCTCAGCACCCGGCGGCTCGCCCGCGAGCTCGGCGTGCAGTCACCGGCGCTCTACTGGCACTTCAAGAACAAGCGGGAACTGCTCGACCTGATGGCCGAGGCGATGCTTGCCGAGGCCCTCCCGTCCGACCGCGAACCGGACCCGGAGCACTGGCCCGACTGGATCGCCGCCGACGCCCGGGCCAAGCGCAACGCCCTGCTGGCCTACCGCGACGGCGCTCGGGTGCACGCCGGCACCCTGCCGACCGAGGACGAACTCCCTGCAGTCGAGGCACAGTTGAGTGCCCTGTGTCGGGCCGGGCTGCGCCCGCGCACGGCGCTGCGACTGCTGCTGACCGTCGACCGCTACATCATGGGCTGGGTCACCGAGGAACAGGCCTGGCGACAGGACGCCGCGCAGCGCCCCCGGCCGCCGTTCCCCGACGAGGCGCTGCGCGACCTGCCGCTGCTGAGCGAGGCCGCCGACGTGCTGCGGATGACCGACCACGACGCGGACTTCGACTACGGGCTGCGGGTGCTGGTGGAGGGCTTCCGGGTGGAGATCGCCCGGGAGGCGGCGGAAGGGCGGGAAGCGGCGGAAGCGCGGGAGGGGTCGGAGGCGGATGAGGCTGCCGCAGGGGCGGGGCCGGACGCCGTGGGCGATGGGCTAGCGTGAGCGCCATGACCACCCTTGACCCCCGCAGCACTGCCCTGGTCCTGATCGACCTGATGGACCGGATCGTCGCCAACCAGCTCGCGCCGCACTCCGGCCCGGAGGTCGTGGCGGCCTCGCTGCGCCTGGCCGAGGAGTTCCGGGCGGCCGGCGCCCCCGTCGTCGCGGTGCGGGTCGAGCGCCCGGGCGTCGCCGAACAGCCGCCCGGCAGCGGGCTGGTGGCCGAGGTCGTCGCGGCGGCCGACGAGGTGGTGGTGAAGCGCACCATCGGCGCCTTCCAGGGCACCGGACTGCACGAACTGCTCCAGGCCCGGGGCGTGGAGACACTCGTCTTCACCGGGATCGCGACCAACCTCGGCGTGGAGTCGAGCGCCCGCGCGGCCGCCGACCACGGCTACCGGCTGGTGTTCGTCGAGGACGCGATGGCCGGGTTGACGGAGGCGGAGCACCGGGCCTCGGTGGAGCTGGACTTCCCGCGTCTGGGAGAGGTCGTGGCGGCCGCGGACCTGCGGCTGGGGTAGCGGGTTCCCGGCGGGTTCCCGGCCCGGTCCCTGCCCTGAGGGAGGGGGGAACCGTGGAGGGTGCGCACCGGCTGTGGCGCCGGACCGCTCGATGGCCGTGGCCGTCTCCGGTCAGGGCCGGCTCGGCTCCGGCGATCCGGGGTCGGGCAACGGGCGCTGGCGGCGGGCGAGTTCGAGCGCGTCGCGGAGCCGTCCGGCCGAGGCGGTGAGGAGCCGGGCGGCGGTCGGCGCGTCCACGTCGGCGAGCAGCAGCAGGACGGCGTCCTTCGTCCGGCCGTCGGTGGCGGTGAGGGCGCGCTCGACCGTCGGGGCGTCGGCGCCGGTCGCCTCCGCGACGATCCGGCGGGCGCGCTCACGGAGTTTGACGTTGGTGGCCCGCAGATCGACCATCAGGTTCCCGTACGTCCGGCCGAGGCGGATCATCAGCGCGGTGGACAGCATGTTGAGTACCAGCTTCTGCGCGGTGCCCGCCTTCAACCGGGTGGATCCGGCGAGCACCTCCGGGCCGACCTCCACCTCGATCCCCAGCTCCGCCGCCGCCACCAGCGCCGAGCCACGGTTGCAGGCCAGCCCGACGGTCAGTGCCCCGGCCGCCCGGCCGGCGCGCACGGCGGCGACCGCGTACGGGGTGCGGCCCGAGGCGGAGACGCCCACCAGGGTGTCGTCCGGGGTGAGGGCGAGTGCCGCCACGTCGGCCTCGGCGAGGTCGGTGCGGTCCTCGGCGCCCTCGGCGGCCTCCGTCACGGCGCTCCGGCCGCCCGCGATCAGGCCCACCACCAGCCCGGGGTCGGTGCCGAAGGTCGGCGGGCACTCGGCGGCGTCCAGTACCCCGAGCCGCCCGGCCGTGCCCGCCCCGGCGTAGATCAGCCGCCCGCCGCGCGCCATCCTTGCCGCCGCCGCGTCGACCACGGCGGCGATCCGCGCCAGTTGCCCGGCGACGGTCACGGGGACGGTGCGGTCCTCGGCGTTCATCAGGCGGAGCAGGTCGGCGGTGGGCAGCCGGTCGATGGCGGCCCAGTCGGGGCGGACGGTCTCGGTGGGGGGCACGGCGTCGGGGTTCATGCGGGGAGCGTCCCCGGGCGGGCGGCGCTCGAACCGGTCCGTGGGGCCCCGGGCCGGCGTGGTCCGCCGGTCAGGCCATCCAGAAGAACACGGCGGTCATCCGGCGGTCCGCCAGTTCCGCGCCGTAGTAGTCGGTGGCGCTGTGGATCAGGTTGGCGTGGTAGAGGAGCAGCTGGTTGTAGCGGTTGGGGACCCGGACGTCCTCGGTGAAGTGGTCGGCGGGGACGTGGCGGGTGCCGAGCGCCTCGACCAGGTTGTTGTGCGGGGCGTTGACCAGGTTGCCCCCGAGGCGGCCGCCGGGGAACTGCTGGCGGTAGAAGCTGGTGCCGGCGTCCTTGGGGGCGCCGGGGCTCAGGTAGAGCACGGCGGCGTAGCGGCAGAGCGCGCGCGAGTCGGTGTGCGGGCGGGACTCCGACTCCCCGGCGCCGACGACCTGGACGCAGTTGTGGTTGAGCGTGCCGCCGCCGGGGGTGCTCTGCACCCAGAGCCGGGAGGCGCCGGTGGCCTTGCGGACCTGGGCCTCGACCCGCGCCAGCTCGTCCGGTTCCAGGCCGGGCATGGTGCGCAGGCCGGGCCAGGTCTCGGGGCGGTACGGGTAGCCCTCGGTCCAGTCGCCGCGGGCCAGGACGCGTTCGCGGACGGCGTCCGGGTCGGGCAGGACGTTGTCCAGGACCCAGTAGTCCCGGCCGCGGGTGGGCTTGCGGTAGGGCAGGACCGGCAGGGCGGTCGGCCTGATGGGCTGTGAGGGCATGGGCCGACCATAGGGGCGCCGAGCGTCAACTATCTGCCGTGAACAGGTCAACCTTTCGTCAAGTGCGCGGTGGGTGGGGAGGGGGTGGCGCCCGGGCTCGGGCGCGGGTCGGCGTGGTGCTGGCGTGCTGCCTGGAGGGCTACCGGCGGACGAGGCGGAAGGCGGCCGTGAGGGCGAGGGCGGTGAGCGCCAACAGGATGCCGGCCTCGACGAGCTGGACCGGGACGAGGTGGGCGGAGGGGTGGTAGCTCAGCCAGGTGCCGGTGGCCCCGTCGCACCGATGCGTCTCGACGCACGCGACGGAGTCGACCCGGCTGCCGTCGGGCAGGATGGTCTTCGCGTCGACCAGCCACGCGTTGGTGGGCTGCATGGCCCTGAGCGGTGCCACCGCGTCGACCGTCGGGTAGAAGGACGGACGCGCCCAGCGCACCAGGCCGTGGACGATCGCCACCAGCGCACCGGTGAGGAACATCGCGGGCAGGCTCCGGCGCACCAGCTGGCCCACCAGGACGCCCAGGGCCAGGGCGAACAGGGACCAGGCGACCGGTGCCACCCCGAGGGCCGGGTAGGTGAAGAACTGGAACGGCGGGTCGAAGGCGACCGGGCCGTGCACGATGTCCGTCCACCACACCCAGGTCATCAGCGAGGCGAGCACGCCGGTGGCGGCCAGGACGGCGAGGCCGGGCACCGCGAGACGGGCGGCCAGCCAGCGCACGGGGCTGACGGACTGGGCGCGGATCAGCCGGATCGTGCCGCGCTCGTGCTCCTGGGCCAGCAGCGGTGCGCCGATGAACACACCGATCAGCAGTGGGACGGCGGTGACCACCGGCTGGAGCACGGAGATGAACCAGAAGTTCGGCTGGTTGATCGGCGAGAGGAGGATCCAGCACCTGTTGCTGTCCCAGCTCTCGGGGCTGTAGCAGCCCGTTCGCCGCAGCACGCCCGTGATGTGCTGGTCGACGACGTGGATCCAGACGAGGTCGGCCATCAGCAGAACCAGCAGTGCTGACAGCACCCAGAGCAGCGCACGGTTCTGGCGAAGCGTCAGCCAGATCAGGCCGCGCAGCCGGGGGGTTCCGGAACGGTCCGGGGTGGCGGACCCGGGGGCGGGGGCGGGCTTCGCGGGGTCGGTCAGGACATCCGTGCTCATGCTGCCTTCTCGTCGGTCGCCGGGGTGGTGCGGGTCGTGCCGCTGGTGCCGGTCGTGCCTGTGGTGACCGGGGTGCCGGTGGTGCCACGGGTGCCTGTGGTGCCCGGGGCCGGTTCGGCCGGGGCGCGGAGGTAGCCGAGCAGCAGCTCGTCCAGACTGGGCCGTTCGCTCTCCCAGGGGCCGTCCAGCGGCTCGCCGGTGCGTACCAGCGCGGTCACCCGGCGACCGGCGGTCCGCTGCTCGACCACCAGGCCGGGCGGGAGGTCGGCACCCCCGGACCGGGTGGCCGCGGGGCCGGTGAGCACCTGGTGCCCCGCCAGGATGTCGTCCAGGTCGCCGGACAGCCGGATCCGTCCGCGCTGGACCAGCAGCAGGTGGTCGATGACGCCGTCCAGCTCCGGGAGGATGTGCGAGGACACCACGATGGTCGTGCCGCGCTCGGCGGCGGCCGACATCAGGGTGCCCATGAGCTGGTGCCGGGCGAGCGGGTCGAGGTCGGCCATCGGCTCGTCGAGCAGCAGCAGGTCGGGGCGCTTGCCGAGGGCGAGCGCCAGCGAGACCCGGGTGCGCTGGCCGCCGGACAGCGAGCCGATCCGGGCCTTGCGGCGCAACTCGCCCTGGTCGACGATCTGTTCGGCGGTCTCCTGGTCCCAGACCGGATTGAGCTCGCGGCCCATCCGGAGGGTCTCGGCCACGGTGAGGCCCGGGTAGAGCGGCTTGTCCTGTGCCACGTAGGCGACCCGGGCGCGCTCCTCACGGGTGTCGGCCGGTGCGCCGAACACGCGCAACTCGCCTTCGGTGGGAGTGAGTTGGCGGGCGGCGAGGGAGAGCAGGGTGCTCTTGCCGGCACCGTTGGGGCCGACCACCCCGCAGATCCGTCCGCTCGGGACGGTGAAGTCGCAGGCGCGCAGGGCCCATTCACCCCGGTACTGCCTGCCCAGCCCGACGCCCTCCAGCGCCGGAGTCACGGTTGTCGGGTCGTCGTTCACCCGGTCCCCCCACTGTTCTCGGTTCGGTGCTGCCGGGCGGCCCGGCGTACGGCTGTGGTGTGTCTGTCTGTCTGTCTGTCTGTTCGGTACGACACCGGCCCCCGTTCCGGCGTGCGTCAGCTCGGTGGCGTCGGCGGAACCCCGGCGTCGAAGCGCTGCTCCAGCACGGAGGCCATCAGCGCGGCGATGTCCTCGCGTTCCAGCCCGGCCTCGCGGGCCCGGTCCACCCAGCCGACCAGGTCCGCGCGCAGCGGTCCGTCGGCCGCCGCCTCCGGCCGGGCGAGCGAACGCCGGACGAAGGTGCCGAGCCCCGGGCGGGGCTCGACCAGTCCCTCGCGTTCGAGTTCGCGGTAGGCCTTGAGCACCGTGTTGGGGTTGATGGCGGTCAGTTCGACCACCTCGCGGGCGGTCGGCAGCTTGTCCCCGGGCTCCAGCATCCCGAGCCGCAGGGCCTGTTTGGTCTGCTGCACGATCTGCTGGTACGTGGAGACCCCGCTGCGCCGATCGATGCGGTACTCGATCACACCCGTTGCGGCCTTTCACTAGTTCAATAGTGGAATGGTGGACCAGGGCGGCCCGCGGGTCAAGCCGGGACGGGGCCGCGTTCGCGGGCGGAAGTCGGGCCCCGGACCGCCGGTGCTCAGCCCAACGCGTCCATCAGGCCGGTGACGTAGGCATCCAGTCGCTCCTCCACGGCTTGCGTCGTCAGCTCCGCCCTCCCGGCGTCCCGCCAGGCCCGCGCCACCACCTGCACTTCCTCCGAGCAGGCGAGCGGGTCCCGCACCTGCCAGTACAGTCGCTCGCCCGCGGCCGCGGCCAGCACCCCGCCGGCCTCCTCGTACGCCTCGGCGAACCGCTGCCCCCAGGCCGGGCCGTGCAGCAGCGCGAGATTGGTGGAGCAGTGCGCCACATCCAGGTCCGCCGGGCCCCAGGAGGAGGCGGCCCAGTCGACGACGCCGGTGATCCGCGCACCCGCCGACTTCGCGGGCGGCACGTCGAACAGCACATTGCCGGGCTGGAAGTCCCGGTGCAGGAACCGGCCTTCGTAGCGCGGCGCGGGCCTGCGGATCACGTCGATCGCCGCGGCCCATGCCGCCGTGTCGGCGTCCTTCGGGACCACCACGGTGTCGGCGGTCGTCAACGCCTCGTACTCCCGGGGCCGTTCGGCGGGGCGCACGGCGTGGATCGCCACGAGTTGCCGGGCCAGCAGCGGGACGCGCGTCTCCAGTCCCTCGTCATCGAGGACCGTCCGGCCCGCCAGATGTGTCATGAGGAGCGAGGGGTACTCGCAGTGGGCGGCGGTCGGATCTACCGCGACCAGTCCAGGAGCCGTCACATCGGTCCCCGCCAGCAGCGCCAGGGCGTCGGCCTCCCGGTTCAGCCACTCCTCGGCGCGCTCCACGGAGGACGGGTCGACGAACGACCGCAGCACCAGGTCACGGGTGCCTCCGTCCCGGGTGCCGATGGTCAGCCTCCGCACATCGGCTGTGATGCCGCCGTGCAGCGCCTCGGTGCCGACGATCCGTTCGCCGGTTGACAGGTGTCGGTGGACCCAGGCCAGTGTCAACGGTCCTACGGGCACTGCTCCATGACGGTCGATCACCGTGCCACCTCATCATCCGGACGGCAGCACGCGCAAAGGCTTTCAGTGGCGTGATCAGTGCCTTGCCAGGCACCCCGGGGACGCCGTTCCTCGCGGTGGTCAGGGGTGTTCGGCGTAGGACTGCGCGAGGCCGGTGGGCCCCGAGATCACTCGGGGCCCACCGGTACTTCGTACCCGGGTGGCCGCGTGCGGAGCCACCCGGGGCGGCCTCCTTGCGGTCAGCCCGCTCCTACCGTGAGCCGGAGTTGGAGCCGACACCCTCCGGGACGGTCGTCGGTGTCGATGCCGATCGTCACCGGGCCACGGTCGGTTTCGGCCCATCTGCGCCCGGTGTTGTGGCACTGGGCCGGGTCCCCGTCCGGGTCGTACTGGATGTCGAGGGCGACGTACGTCTGCTTGATCTGCGGCACGGCGAAGGTGAGGTTGCAGCCGCCCGGACGACTGTCGGTGTCGATCCGGACGGCGGGACCGAAGGTTCGGGCATCCTTGCTGATCGGCATCCTGAACGTGCCCTGGTTGCCGCACTGTGCCGGGTCCCCGCCGGGGGTGGAGCGGAGCTCGTAGGTGAGAGACACGCCCTCCAGGTCGCCGTCGGGGTCGTAGACGCCGAACGCCAGCTGGCAGCCGCCCGGACGACTGTCGGTATCGAAACGGATGGCGTCGGTCCAGGTTCTCTCCTCGGCCCATTGATCACCGGTCCTTCCGCCGCACTGGCCGGGAACACCATCGGGGTTGAACCGGATTCCGAGCTCCGGAGGATGGAACAGCCGGATCTGCGCGTGCGCCGGCACAGGCGCAACCGTCGCCGCGACCACCCCGAGTACTGCCAGCCCGCGCGCGATTCTCCTCATGGCACCGATTCCCTCTCGTTCGGAGACTTCCTCACTGGAAATCCCAGAGTGGCACGGGCGTGAACACGCCAATCGGAAGTTCCGGCCGACATGCCCTTGCGCCATCCGAAAGAGCCAACCGCTCTGTGAGACACGCACGACGCGGGCACCACAGCGGCGATCAGCACCTACCGAGGACCGCGCCGGAACGGTCTGAGGCACCTACCGACGCTGGACCCAACCGCGGCCGTACAGGTCGCCGGAGCTGATCCACAGCTGGACCCGGGGGAACCGGAGTTGAGGTCGGCCCGGATCAGCTCGTTGCCCGACGCGGCGACCTGCGCCTGCCGCATGCGCTGCTGCCAGTCGTGACCGGCGGCTTGCCGCAGGCCGGTGGTGAAGGCCGGGTAGTCCCGCCGCATCGCGTCACCGGCCCCGTCGAGGTCGAGTCGGACGTGCTTCACCGTGCGGAACGGCACGTCGGCGCTCGCCGTGCCGACGCGGCCGGCGGCGTGCGACGGGGCGCGACGACGGGCATGGTGAACACCGGCCCGGGCAGGGGAGCGCGACCCCCGTGGGGCCGGGGCGCTGCCCGGCCCCTCACTGCCCTGCGGACGCCGACGCCCCGGCATCAGTCATCCGACTGTCGTTCGCCGGTGCGGGCGCACGGCCGGTGACCTGGGCCGCAACCGGCCCTGCTCGCGCCGACGCCCGCACCCGCCCCGCCAGTCCTGACCTGCCCTGCCCCGCCGGTCCTGACCTGCCCGTCTCGCCCTCGCCACCGGTGTGGCCGCTCAGGGGTGTTCGAGGAGCAGCAAGCCGTCCTGGTCGATCAGTCGGTGGTAGCCCCGGCTCTGGTAGGCGGCCAGCATGCGGGCGGTGGCGGCGGTGGCGCACGGGGACTGCACGCTCGGATCGCGCAGGTCGACGACCACCCAGTCCGGGCCGGGGCCGACCGGTTCCTGGCACACCAGGGTGACCTCCGCCCGGCCGGTGAGCTGGGCGGCCAGCCGGTTGGAGGCGGCGACAGTGGTGTCGTCGGGTATCAGGCGGAGCATCGCCCGGGTCTCGGTGAGCCGGGGCGAGGTGCGCCAGGCCTCGGGCATCACCACCTCATGCAGCGGGTAGAGCGGCAGCGTCACGACCGTCACCAGGGCGGTCACGGCGAGGGCGCGCCGGACCCGGCGGGGGGTGGCGGGTGTCGGGCCCGTGGCGGTCTCTCCGGAGGTGGAGGTGGAGGTGACGGTGGCCTGGTCGCGGGTGTGGCGGACGGCGTCGACCAGGGCGGCGAATACGATCGGCATCAGCACCGCGCTGTAGTGGTAACTGACGCCCCAGTAGTGCGGGTTGGTCGAGAGCAGCCGCCAGCCCAGGGTGGGTGCGCAGAGCAGGACGAGCGGTGAGCGCAGGCCGAGGAAGCCGGTGGTGGCGGCCAGCAGGAACAGCAGCAGCCACTTGATCGGCGGCCAGCCGAGGCGGAGCGGGAGCGTCCAGAGCGGGGCCCGCCCGCCGCCGGTGTCCAACTGCTGCCAGTAGTCGAAGCCCCCGTTGGGGTTGAACGCGGGCAGGATGACCAGCAGGGTGAGCGCGGTCGCGGCGACACCGGTGACGGCGAGGGCGAGCCCGGGCAGCAGAGTGCGTCGGTCCTGTCGGGCCTGGTGGGCGATCAGCAGGCCGACGGCGGCGACCGTCAACCCCAGGTCCTCCTTCACCAGCAGCAGCGGCAGTGACCAGAGCGCGGCGGCGAGCGGTCGGCGCCGGCCGAGCGCCGTGGCGGCGAACGCGAGCAGCGGGACGGCGAACGCGATCTCGTGGAAGTCGTCCGCCGCGGCCCGGACGATCCCCCAGGAAGCCCCGGTCGCGCAGCCGACCAGCAGGGCCGCCCGCGGCCCGGCCACCTGGTGCGCCCAGCGGGTGAGCGGGACGACGGCCAGTGCCATCAGCAGGGCCTGGGCGACGACCAGGGTGAGCGGGCTCGGGAACGCGCGGTAGGCGGGGGCGAGGAGCGCGAGCAGCGGGTGGAAGTGATCACCCAGGAGGTTGTAGCCGGGCGCCTTGAGCGGCACGATCGGCGCCCGGCCGTCGGCGTACGCCCGGACGGCCTGCTCGAATATCCCCAGGTCGTAGGCCTTGGTGAGGCCTCGCCGGTGGCGGTTGACGCCGACGCAGGTGTAGAGCGCGGCAAAGCCGGTGGCCAGACCCCAGGCCAGGACGGCGGGTCGGCGGGGGAGCGGGACGGTGCGCAGGAGGCGGCGGATAGGGAGTCGTCGGTGGCGCGGGCGGGGCGCTCGGTCGAGTGGGGCGAGAAGGGCGGATCGGGCGACTGGGCGGTGTGGGCTTTGCGGGCCCTGTGGGCCCTGTGGGCTCGGTGAGTCGAGCGGGGTGAAGGCCACGGGCATCGGGAAAGTACCCTTTCACTATTCGATTAGTGGAAGGGTGGTGGAAGGGCACGCAGGCGTCAACTCCCGGTCCGGCGGCGCCGGCCGGGCCTTTGCGCTGCCCGGAGGTGGTGGAACGACCGTACGGGCGCTGCCAGTTGGGGCGATCGGGCGGGCAGGGCGACTGTTACATGACAGTGACGTTCCGCACACAACCGGTGGCGCCGGGTGGGACGTCTTCCTTGGCGACAGCACCCGATCGCACCGACGGTGCTTCGGGTCGAACGACCACCTCCCCTGAAAGGGGTGCACCAGTGATCGTCTCCAAGCGGAACTCCATGCGCCTGGCCGCCGTCGTCACCCTCAGCGCGCTGCTCGCCGGAGCGGCGGGCACCGCCATGGCAGCCGGTTCGGCCGCGCAGGCCCTCCCCGTGGCCGCGACCGCGGTCGTCGCCTCCACCTCCGCTCCTGCGTCCGCCTCCATCACCGCCAAGCCGTCGGTCACCTCGGTGAATGCCTGGCAGCTGTTCCGGGTCACCGGCACCACCACCGGCCTCAAGACCGGCAGTACGGTGACCCTCCAGCAGAAGCAGCACGGCAAGTGGGTCACCCTGCCCGCCTCCGTGCAGACCAACCGCAACGGGGCCTACTCGCTCGGCGTCAAGCTCGGCATCAAGGGCCTGAACGAGCTGCGCATCATCAGCGGGAACGCCGCCTCGCCCGTGTTCACCGTGACCGTGCGCTGACCAGCGCTGCACAACCTGCCTATCCGGAGGGCGTGTTGACGGCCCGGACTTTCGGCTCCGGGTCGGTCGGTCCTGCGGTGGCAGGTGTGAGTGCGTGACGCGCGGGGCGGGGGCGGCCCGCCCGTACGGCGCGTGCCCGACGGCCCGTTGCGTGCAACCTTTCTGCATGGAACGGGCCGTCGCCATGCTTGTGCTGACTATCCATCAATCACTGGCGCTGCTGGCGTGATTGCGGGCGTCGTCCCGATTTGTCCGGGGTCGCGCGATCCGCAGGCTGGTCGAGGGCGCCTCGCGGGCTCGGCCGCGGCGCTGGTGCCGAAGAAGCTCAGGAGCATCGGACACCTCGGGCCCCGCCGCTGGCCTCGGTCCCGGCCCTGCCCCGCCCTGGCGCGGGTCAGTGGCCGGACCGGTAGCGGCCCGGGGTCGTGCCGACGAGGTCGGTGAACGCGGCGATGAAGCCGCTGGGGTTGGCCCAGCCACAGGCGTGGGCCGTGTGGGTGACGTCGTGGCCTTCGGCGAGGAGCACGAGCGCGTGGTGCACACGCAACTGCGTCCGCCACTCGTAGAAGGTCATGCTGAGTTCGTCGCGCAGCAGGCGGCTCAGGGTGCGGGCGCTGGCTCCGACCTGTCGGCCGAGCCCGGCCAGGGTGGTGGCGTCGGCGGGCCTCTCGGACAGGATCTGCTCGACCGCCCGCAGCCGGTCGTCGCGCGGGTGCGGCAGGTGGAGCGGTTCTTCGTCCGCCTCGCGCAGTTCCTCGACCAGGACCCGCAGCAGCCGCTGACGCGCGGCGCGTCCGTAACCGGGCACCGCTCCGCCCCCGCCCCCGCGCCCGGCGCCCGCGCTCCCGTCTCCGGCGTCCCCGCCCCCGGTGCCCGCGCCGCCGTGGCCGTCGTCGCGCGGGCCGGTCAGGGCGAGCAGGACCTCCCGTGCCAGGCCGGAGACGCAGAACACCGCCGGACGCCCCGGAACCAGCCTGGCCAGGGACGGCGGCAGGAAGACGATCCGCATGTCCGTGTCCCCGTGGGCGCGGTGGCGGTGGGCGAAGCCGGCCGGCGTCCAGGCGACCCGGTTGGCCGGGACGATCGACGTCGCGCTCTCGGTGTGCAGCACCAGCACACCGCTGGCCGCGTACACCAGGTGCCCGCGCGCGTGCACCCGTTCCTCGCTGCTGCCGCCGGAGGACCACAGGTGACGCCCGCCGGAGGGCCAGGTCAGGGACGTGGCGCCGGCTACCGGGCGGGCTTGGCGGGGAACGGGCATCGGTTGGCACTCTACCGGTAGCACGCCGTGACGCGCCCCGACGAGACTTCTGGTCGTGAGCGGTGGCCCCCGGTGCCACCGCCGAGCCGAGAAGGAGAAGTCCCATGGCGACATTCGTTCTGGTACCCGGTGGTTGGCACGGCTCCTGGGCGTTCGAGGGAGTGGTCCCGCTGCTGGAGCGGGCCGGTCACACCGTCCACGCCCTGACCCTGACCGGCCTGCACCCCCACGACGATCCCGCGGTGGTCGCCGCCGCCAACCTGGACACCCATGCCGCCGACGTGCTCCGCCTGTTGGAGCGGGCTTGTCCGGAGGAGGTGACGCTGGTCGGTCACAGCTACGGCGGAATGGTGATCACCGCGGCCGCCGACCGCGCCGGCGGCCGGGTCTCCCGTCTGGTGTACCTGGACGCCTGCGTGCCGCGCGACGGCGAGTCCTGCTGGTCCATCATGAACGAGGGCTACCGGCAGTCGTTCGTCGCCGGTGCCGCCGCCACCGGCTACGCCGTCCGGCCCCCGTGGCGGCCGGACGGCGACCCACGCCGCCGCCCGCACCCGCTCGCCGCTTTCCTTCAGACGGTCCACCTGACGGGCACCCACGCCGCCGTCCCCCGGCGCGAGTTCGTCTACTGCTCGGCGTGGGAGGACCGCACGCCCTTCGCGGCGCAGCGCAGCCGACTGCTCGCCGACCCGGGCTGGACCGTCCACGACCTGCCGACCGGCCACAACGCGATGCGCGAGGCCCCGAGGGCGGTCGCCGCGCTTCTGCTCGACGGCGCGGACGCACCCGCCGGGCCGGCCGGGCCCGTCGGGCCGCACGCACCCGCCGGGCAGGCGGGGCCCGGCGAAGGCGCGGTCTTGACCCAGTCCCGGATGGCGCGTGCTGGCGCTTGACGCGCCCGGCGACCTAGCTCCGCAGGGGTTCGAGCACGAAGACGGGGATCTCGCGGTCGGTCTTCTCCTGGTACTCGGCGTACGGCGGGTACGCGGCGACCGCGCGCTCCCACCACTCGGCCTTCTCGTCCCCCGTGACCTCGCGGGCCGTCATGTCCTGCCGTACGGGGCCGTCCTGGAGCTCCACGTGCGGGTCCGAGGTGACGTTGAAGTACCACACCGGGTGGTGCGGGGAGCCGCCCTTCGAGGCCACAGCCGCGTACCGGCCCTCGTGCTCCACGCGCATCAACGGGGTCTTGCGGATCTTGCCGCTCTTCGCGCCGCGCGTCGTGAGGATGATGACGGGCAGGCCCGTGTCCCGGAGCGTCGTCCCCTGCGTGCCGCCCGAACTCTCGTACAACTCGACCTGATCGCGCACCCACTGTGCCGTGCTCGGCTCGTACTCGCCCTCAAGAGGCATCGCCTTCACCCCATCGTCACGTCGCGAATTGTGGCCGGGGAAGCATATCGGGTGCCGCCCGGCCGGTGGCCGCACTCGTGCGGGTGTCATGCCTTGGGTCGCTGCAGCCAGTCCGCTTCGACGGTCCAGAACATCTGGCGGGCACCGAGGTAGTCGTGTGCGAAGTCCGTGAACCGTTCGCGGGTGTACGGCTTACCGGTCTTCGGGTCCTTGGCGTTGATGTCGGGTTCCTGGACGGCCATCGCGACGAGGGGAATTGAATTCCGGTATTGGTGGAGGAACTTGTAGGAGTTCTCCATCTGGTACGGCCGGTCCGGCAGGGTGTCCGGCCCTCCGATGCCGATCTTCTTCTCCCTGGCGACGTCGAACATCTCCTTCATGCGCTTGTGGTCGTCGTCGTCCGGAAGGAAGTTGACGTACTGGATGAACTGCGTCCTGGTGAAGACCTTCCTGCCGTAGCGCATGTTGTCGATCTCGGCATCGATGTAGGACGCCGAGGTGTACCCGGTCCGGTCCTTCTCGGTGTCCACTTCGACCGCGGTCTCCGGCAGGTTCACCCCCGCGAGCCTGCCGTCGAACTTCTCCGCCATCGCCTTGAGCATGGCCTGGAAGTCCGCTCGGACCTGCGTGTTCCACTGGGCGGCCATCGCCCCGTGGGTGGTCGGGTTGTCGGGGTTCTCGTCGACCGTCGGCGTGACCCCGCCCTCGTCCTTCACGTACTGGGGAAGGTTGGCGTCTCCCACGGCCACGTCGAAGAACCGGTCCTGAACCTGGACGAACAACTTCTTGTGGCGTTCCTGGAGGTACTCCAGCGCGCTCTCCAGTCGTGACCACTTGTACTCTCCCTTCTTTCCCTCCAGGGCCTTCCAGGGGGCCACCACCTGGACGCCGCCGATGTCCGCACGGTCGATCATCGCCTTGACCCTCGGGTCCGCGCCGGAGGTCGCGTCCTCGAAGGCGCCGAGCGACATGTAGAGGTTGTCCGTCACCTTGCCGGGGCCGTGGGCTGCGGCGGCCTTGCCGGGGGCGGCCGCCCCGACGGTGGCCGTCAAGGTCACGGCCGTGAGGGCAACGGCTCCGAATGCACTGCGTGGCGTCATCATGGGCGAGACGCTAGGTGGACGATCTAAGGGAAGGATAAGAGCGTCCGTCACCCCCGTTGCCAGTGCTCACCGCTGTCGGATCCGACGAGCCGTCACGGCCCGGGCCGTCCTCTCCCGCCTCACCCCCGTTCCTCCGGAGCGCTCCCGTCCGCCCGGCCCTCCGGCTCCTCGCGGACGGCGTACGAGCCGAGGGTGCCCTCCAGTCGGTCGAAGGCCCGGACGGCCGAGGGGCGGACGGCGGCGGCGATGGTGGCGTGGTCGTCGCCGGCCAGCGTGCGGCGGAAGACCTCGGCGAGCACGGACCGGTCGACGGCGGCGAGCAGGGCGGCGGCGACCCGGCTCTCGAAATCGACGGGTATCGCGTGTACGGCCTCGGCGAGCGCCTCGGCGAGTGCGGTCTCGCTCAGTTCGTGTAGTTCGCGCAGTCGTGCGCCGAGGGCGGGGCTCTCGGCGACGGTCCGGGCGAAGTCCGGTCCGGAGAAGCCGAGTCGGGGGTCGTGGCGGTCGAGTCCGGCCAGGCAGTCGCGGCGCAGGGCGGCGAGGGCGGACTCGCCGGGGGCGCGCTCGGCCACGGTCCGGGCGAGCCGGCCGGCGAGTTCCTCGTGCAGGTCGAAGAAGAGGTCCTCCTTGCGCGGGAAGTGGTTGGTGACGGTCATCTTGGCGACCCCGGCCGCGGTCGCGACCTCGGCGATGGTCGTGCGGTCGAAGCCGCGCTCGATGAAGAGCCTGGTCGCGGCGTGCGAGATCGCCTCGCGGGTGCGGCGCTTGTTGAGCTCGCGGAGGTTCGGTGCGGTCCCGGTGTCGGTCATGGCGCGAGCCTAGCGCAGTTCGCTGGGTCGGTCACAGTAATTATGCTTGACCTAATCAGTGGGCTCGTCCTAAGTTCTTCCTCGGCGGCCGGAGCGGCTGTCGGTGGAACGAGCCTGGGGAGGGCGCATGAACGTCTCGGTCGCGAGGAAGGGCAGGCCGGGGGAGGCCCGGTCGACGAGGCCGGAGCCGTTGCCGCCGGGCCTGATGAGGATGGGGGCGGTGCTCGCGCTGGGCCCGGTCCTGGCACTGCTGGACACCACGATCGTGAACGTCGGCATCGATGCCGTCACCCGTGAGCTGCACAGCTCGGTGGCGGCGGTGCAGTGGGTGGTGACGGGCTACCTACTGGCGATATCGCTGACCATGCCGCTCTCGGGCTGGGCCGCCGGCCGGTTCGGGGCCCGCCGGGCCTGGCTGGCCTCGGTGGTGCTGTTCGTGCTGGGGTCCGCGCTGTGCGGCCTGGCCTGGTCGACGGGGAGCCTGATCGCCTTCCGGGTGCTGCAGGGCGTCGGCGGCGGGATGATCCAGCCGCTGGGGCAGGTGATCATGGTGCAGGCGGCCGGACCGTCCCGGCTCGGCCGGGTGATGGGCACGCTGCTGCTTCCGATCAGCCTCGCTCCCGTCCTGGGGCCGATCCTCGGCGGGCTGGTGCTGGAGTACCTGGACTGGCGCTGGATGTTCCTGCTGAACGTGCCGGTCGGGCTGGTGACGGTGCTGCTGGCGGCCCGGTGGCTCCCGGCCGCGGAGCCGTCCGAACTCCCGGCGCCCAGGCTGGACGTGACGGGCCTGGCGCTGCTGTCGCCCGGTCTGACCGCCCTGGTCTACGGGCTCGCCACGATCGGCGCGGCCGGTGAGGGCGGTGAGGGCAGCGCGACCGGCCGGGTTACGGTCGCGGCGGGGGCGGTGCTGCTGGTGGCCTACGGGTGGCACGCGTTGCGGGCCGGGCGCCGTGCCGGCCGGGCCCCGCTGATCGACCTGCGGCTGTTCGCCCGGCGGGGCTTCGCGGTGGCGACGGCGAACAGCTTCCTGCAAGGGGCCGTGCTGTACAGCTCGATGTTCCTGGTGCCGCTCTACTACCAGCAGCTGGAGCACACCGGGGCCGTCGCGGCCGGGCTGCTGCTGGCGCCCCAGGCGCTCGGCACGGCGGTCACCTCGCTGCTGTCCGGCCGAATAGCCGACCGGGTCGCGCCGCGCCCGCTGATCCTGCTCGGCATCGGCTGCTCGCTGCTCGGCACCCTAGCCTTCACCCAGCTGGGGCGTGGCTCCGGCCCGGCGGACTGGCTGGTCGTCGGCTCGCTGGTGCTGCGCGGGGTGGGCATGGGAGTCATCGTGATCCCCGGCATGGCGGCGGTGTACGGGAGCGTCGACAGGACCCAGGTGCCCGCTGCCGCCGGTGCGGTGAACGTGCTCAACCGGCTCGGCGGGGCGCTCGGTACGGCGGTGCTGACGTTGGTCCTCCAGCACGCACAGGCGGCGCGGCCGGATCGCCCCGCTGCGGCCTTCGGCACGACCTTCTGGTGGGTGCTGGCCCTGTCGGCACTCTCGATCGCGCCGGCCCTGCTCTACCCGGGCACCGCCCGCAGGGCGGCCTGACCGTAGATCATTCCGCAGTTCCCCTTCCGAACCCCGACCTTGGAGGTATCCGTGTTCACCAAGCACCCCGGTGGCCTGCGTCTGCTCACCGTGCACGCCCACCCCGACGACGAGTCCAGCAAGGGGGCGGCCACCCTCGCCCGGTACGCCGCGGAGGGCGTGGACGTCCTGGTCGCCACCTGCACCGGAGGCGAGCGCGGGTCGGTGCTCAATCCGGAGCTGGACCGCCCGGAGGTCCGCGCCGACCTCACCCGGATCCGGCGCGAGGAGATGGCGGCCGCGCGCGACATCCTCGGTGTGCGACAGCAGTTCCTCGGCTTCGTCGACTCCGGGATGCCGGGCCCGGACGAACCGCTGCCGGAGGGCTGCTTCGCCGCCCAGCCGGTGGAGGTAGCGGCGGCGCCGCTGGTCGAGCTGATCCGGGAGTTCCGTCCGCACGTCCTGATCACCTACGACGAGACCGGCGGGTACCCGCACCCGGACCACGTGATGACCCACAAGGTCGCCGTGGAGGCCTTCGAGGCCGCCGCCGACCCGAAGCGCCACCCGGAGGCCGGCGAACCCTGGCAGACGGCGAAGCTCTACTACCACCTGGCCCTCTCCCGGCCCTGGTTCCAGACGATGCACGACGCCATGACGGAGCGTGGGATCCCCTCGGCGATGGGTGAACTGCTCGCCGGGTGGCCCGATGCCCCGCCCGCCCTCGCGACCACCACCCGGATCGCGTGCGGCGAGCAGTTCGCCGTCCGGGACGCGGCGATGCTGGCGCACGCCACCCAGGTCCAGCCCGGGGTGGCCTTCATGGCCCACCCGCGGGACGTCGAACGCGAGGTCTGGCCGACCGAGGACTACCACCTGGCGCGCAGTTTCGTGGCCGGTGCCGAAGGTGCCGGCGGGGCGGGTGCGGTCGAGACCGATCTGTTCGCGGGGCTGCGGGCCGACCGGAATGCCGGGGAAGGAGGAGCACTGAGCAAGCCTTGAGCCGGGCGTTCGGGCGTTCGAAGAGGGCAGGTTGATGATGGCAACGACGGAGGCCCGGGCCAGGGGGCCCACCGGGCCAGGGGGCCCACCGGGCCAGGGGACCCACCGGTCAACTACCGCTCAGAGCGCGGCCAGCACCCCGCAGAGCGCAAGGAGTCCGCAGATGCCGAAGTTGACCAGCTTGTGCGAGAGGAAGATCGCCGCGAACTCGCGGATGGTCGCGCTCGGCCAGTAGTACCGGGCGGTGGGCGAGCCGAAGACGTGCCCGTTGACGCCGGTCCTGCGGGCGGTCAACGCGGCCCGGAAGGCGTGGAAGTTGTTGGTCACCACGACGCAGCGGTAGTCGGGCTTGGCCTGCTCCATGATGGCCCGGCTGAACAGCAGGTTCTCCTCGGTGGTGCGCGAGCGGTCCTCCCGCTCGATGTGCTCGGCGGGGAAGCCGCGTTCGACCAGGTAGTCGGCCATGGCGTGGGACTCCGGCAGCTTCTCGTCCGGGCCCTGGCCACCGGAGGTGATCAGCACCGGCGGGTTGCCGCGTGCGGCCTGGGCCTCGTACACCTCGCGGCCCCGGTTGAGCCGGCTGGCCAGCAGCGGCGGCACGCGTTCGCCGCCGATCAGCCCGGAACCGAGGACGACCACGAAGTCGACGTCCCGGCGCGGCCGGTGGCGTCCGTAGAGGAAGGCGTAACCGACGAAGCAGACGAAGAGGAAGGAGACGTAGCCGACCACCAGGACGGCGGTGCCGGCCAGGATGGCCAGCCGCGGTGAGTGGGTGACGATGGCGGCGGCCAGCAGCGCGATCACGGCGATGATGCCGAGCCCGGCCAGCAGGGACAGCAGGTTGGCCGGACGGGTGCCCTCCTTGCGGATCATCGTCACGCCGTTGGAGAGCAGGAACCAGACCAGGGCCACCGTTCCGACGGTGGGCAGCAGGATGATCGCCACGGCCGCGAGCTCCGCCACCAGTGTGGGTGCTCTGCGGAGTTCGGCGAGCAGGGCGAGCGAGAGGAGCGAGACGGCGATGCCGAGCAGCACGGCGTTGCTGAACTGGCGTCGGTCGCGCAGCACCCCTATTCCGAACAGGAGGAAGAACAGGGCGGCCGGAGCGTAGGCGAGCATGGTTCGTATCGTAGGGGGAGGGTTGGAGAGGTGGATCAGGCGAAGCGGTCGACCGCCGCGCGGAGGGCCTCGGCCATCTTGGGACTTCCGGTGTGCCCGGCCTCGTCGATCACCGTCAACTTCGCGTCCGGCCAGGCCTCGGCCAGGTGCCAGGCGGTGTCGAGAGGGCCACCGAGGTCGAGTCGTCCGTGGATCAGCTCGCCCGGGATCCCGGCCAGTCGGCCGGCGTCGCGCAGCAGTTGGTCGTCGGGGAGGAAGGCCCGGTGCGAGAAGTAGTGCGCCGTGATCCGGGTGAAGGCCATCAGGGCGTCGGAAGGGCGGTCCGAGTAGGCGTTCGGCTTGCCCAGCACCTCGTGCGAGATCACCGCGTCCTCCCAGGTGGCCCAGGCCTGGGCGGCAGCCCGACGGGTGCTCTCCTCCGGGCTGTTGAGCAGTCTGCTGTAGGCGGAGAGCAGGTCGAACACGTCGCCGTCCCGGTCGGCGGCGGGCAGGAAGTCGCGGAACTCCGCCCACGGGCCCGGCAGGAAGCGGCCGACACCCTGGTAGAGCCACTCGGTCTCGGCCGGGCGGGTCGTGGTCACCCCGCAGAGCACGATCGCGGAGACCCGCTCCGGGTGGGCCTGCGCGTACGCCAGGATCAGGGTGGAGCCCCAGGAGCCGCCGTACAGCAGCCACTTGTCGATGCCCAGGTGCTCGCGCAGCCGCTCCAGGTCGGCGACCAGGTGGGTGGTGGTGTTGTGCTCCAGCCCGGTCGACGGGTCGGCGGCGTGCGGCAGGCTGCGTCCGCAGCCGCGCTGGTCGTACTGGACGACGCGGTAGCGCTGCGGGTCGAAGTACCGTCGGCTGCCCGGGTTGTGGCCCGATCCGGGCCCGCCGTGCACCACCACGGCGGGCTTCCCGTCCGGGGCGCCGGAGGTGTTCCAGTGGATCCGCTGCCCGTCGCCGACGTCCAACAGACCCTGTGCGTAGGGTTCGTCGTGCTGGTACGGCTCGGACATCGGGGAACTCCTCCGTGGACGTTCGGGCGGGGCGCCGGGCGAGCCTACCCGTTGTCGGGCGGGGCGGAGTCCGATATTCAGAGTCGGGTGCTCAGGGTCCGGTACTCAGAGGACGGTGTTCGGAGCCCGGTGCTCAGAGGCCGATGTTCACTCCGAAGGCGCTGTCGAAGGAGGCGTAGCCGACGCAGAGGACCAGCCAGAGGCCGAGCGCGCCCACGATCCCGGCGGTGATCCGGCCGAGCCGGCTGCGTTGTTCCTTCGGCCTGCGCCGGTGGCGGATGCCGTGGACGAGTCCGAGCAGGCCCGCCGCGGCGAGTGCGTAGGCGGCGGCCGGGCTGGCCCGGTGGAGGGTCTGGGCGAGCAGGAACGTGCCCGCCAGTGAAGCCGTGGTGAGCGCGAGGAGCACCACGCCGCCGACGGCTTCGAGGATGAACTCGCCGAGGCAGCCGGCCGAGTGGCGGGCCAGGCCGGTGGTCAGTCCGGTGGCCAGTCCCACCTGGCCGCCGGGGACGGGGCTCGGGTCCCCGGGCTGGTGCCGGACCGGCTCCGCTCCTGGCACCGCCCCCGGCTCCTGTGCTGCCTGCTCCCCGGCCATGCCCCACCCCACTCCTTTGCCCATCCTTTGCCCGGTGGGTAGCGTAGCGGATCCTCGCTGCGGCGCCGCAGGTCAGCGGTGGTCCGGCGGCAGCAGGGCGGCCAGCCCGTCGAGGATGCGCTCGACGCAGAACTCGAAGCGGACGTCGTGGTTCGGCTCGGTGAGGTCGGCGGCGAGCGCGACCAGGTTGGGGAAGTCCTCGACGGGCAGTGCGCGGAAGCGCTCGCGGACCTCGGTGACGACCTCCAGCCGGCTGGCGCCCTCGGCCTCGGCGGCCGACAGCGGCGACTGCTCCTGGAGGACGAAGCCCTGGACGAAGGAGCTCAGCAGGTAGGTGGTCAGGGCGGCGTGGGCGTCGGAGAATCCGGCCTCGCGCAGGCGGTCCAGCTGGTCGTCCAGCAGGCCGAGCATGTGCGGTCCCGGTGCGAGGCGTCCGGCCATGACCTTGGCGGCGTCGCGGTTCTCGTGCAGCAGCCGACGGTAGTTCCAGCAGTATCCGCGCATCTGGACCCGCCAGCCGCCTTCGCGGGGCGGGGGCTCGGCCGAGGCGATGATCGCGTCGTTGAGCAGGTCGAGCAGCTCTTCCTTGTTGCGGACGTGCCAGTACAGCGACGCGGCCTTGACGCCGACCTCGGCGGCGACCTTGCGCATGGACAGCCCGGCCAGGCCGTCCCGCTCCAGCACGCGGAGCGCCGCCTGGGCGAGGCTCTCCCTGGTCAGGGCGGGTGGCGTGGTGTGGTGCGCCGGTGTGGCGCTGTCGTTCTCCGGCACGGCTGTGCGGACACCTCCGGGTGCGGCTGCGGAATCCCATTTGCAATCTAACACCGTTAGGGGCAGCCTGTGGCCATCGAAGCCGCCCCTAACGGCGTTAGGGGCTCAGTCGTGGGAGGGAATCCATGGAAGGAGCGAGCGCCCGCCGCAAGCGGCTCGCCCTGCTGACGCTCTGCGTGGCCATGTTCATGGCCATGTTGGACAACGTCGTCGTCAACGTCGCCCTGCCCCGCATCGGGCAGGACCTGGACGCCGGGATCAGCGGCCTCCAGTGGGTCGCCGAGGGCTACAGCCTGGTCTACGCCGCTCTGGTGCTGACCGGCGGTGCAGTGGGCGACCGCTACGGCCGCACCCGGATGTTCGTGCTGGGCCTGGGCCTGTTCACGGCGGGCTCCGCGGTGGCCGCGCTCGCCGGGACGATCGAGGTGCTGGTCGGCGGCCGGATGGTCCAGGGCGTGGGGGCCGCGCTGCTCACCCCGGGCAGCCTCACCCTGCTGGGCCATGTGTTCACCGACGAGCGCGAGCGCACCAGGGCCGTCGGCCTCTGGTCGGGGGTGTCCGCACTCGGCCTGTCGATCGGCCCGGTGATCGGCGGCCCCATGGTCGAACACCTCGGCTGGGCCAGCGTGTTCTGGATCAACGTGCCGATCGGCGTGGTCGGCGTGGTGCTCGCCGCCAAGGTCCTCCCGGGCATCCCGCCACGGGCCCGGCGGATCGACTTCGGGGGCTTCGCGCTCTCCGCGGCAGGCCTCGGGCTGCTGGTGTACGCCCTGATCGAGGGCCCGTCACGAGGCTGGACCGACTCGCTGGTGGTCGGCTGCGGCGCCGCCGCGCTCGCCCTGCTGGTCGCCTTCCTGCTGCTCGAACTGCGCCTGGCCGAGCCGATGCTGGAGCTGCGGCTGTTCCGGGACGGCGCGCTGAACGGGGCGCTGCTGAGCGGCTTCATGGTCAGCTTCGGGATGTTCGGGGCGCTGTTCTTCCTGCCGCTGATGATGCAGGGCGTGCTCGGCTGGTCCCCCTCCGGTGCGGCCTACGGCGGGCTGCCGATGACCGCCATGCTGGTGGTGGCGGGCCCGCTGTCCGGCCGGCTGGCGGCCCGGTACGGCCCCCGGCTGCCGATGGTGCTCGGGCTCGCGCTCTGCGCGGTCGGCCTCGGCGGGCTGTCGCTGTACGGCGACCGCGCCCACTACGTCGAGTACCTCTGGACGCTGTTCATGCTGGGCTTCGGGATGGGCCTGACCTTCACCCCGATCTCGATCGCGGTGCTCCGACGGGTCGCTCCGGCGCAGACCGGGATGGCCTCGGCGACCGTCAACACCCTGCGGGAACTCGGCGGCGTGCTCGGGATCGCGGTGCTCGGCGCCGTCCTGACCAACCGGATGACGGACGAGCTGACCTCGGCCCTGCACCGGCTCGGTGTCCCGGCCGGGGCGGTGGGGCCGGTCGCGGACGCGCCCACCGGTGCCGCGCACGGCGGTGGCGGCCCGGCCGGAGCGCTGCCCGCGCCGGTCCAGCAGGCCGTGGACGGCGCCTTCGTCGACGGCATCCACCTCGCGCTGCGCTGCGGATCGGCCGCACTGGCCGTCACCGCCGTGCTGGTCGCGGTGCTGCTGGGCCGGGCCCGCCCGATCGCCGGGGCCGCCCCGGGCGCAGCGCAGCCGGAGGAACTGGCCGGGGCGAACCGGTAGGCCCCGGTCGGCCGTTGCCCCTGGGCGGCCGTTGCCCTGGTCGAGCGGTGCCCCGGTCGGCCGGTGCCCCCGGTCGGGCGCTACCGGACAGCTCTGACGCCCGGGGTCCGGCCGGCTCAGCGGATCCCCTCCACCGCGGCCTGGGCCGCCCGGGCCAGCTCCCGCCGGGCCCCCGCCCGGGTGGGCTGCGGTCCGGGCGGCGGGATCGGCGGCAGGAAGGTGACCTCGGCGACCAGCCCGCGCACCGCGACCACCCGGGCGAGCGAGGTGAGCAGCCCGTCGTCGCCGATGAAGGCGGGCGCGCTGGTCGGCCGCCCGTCCGCGAGCCGGTAGCGGATCGTCACCGGCTGGACGAAGGCGCCCGCCTCCACCGCGGCCTGGAACAGTGCGGGCCGGAAGCGCCCGCTCTCCCGCCCGCACCAGGTCGACCCCTCCGGGAAGACGATCACCGGGTGTCCGGAGCGCAGCACCTCGGCCACCGCCGCCACGGTGTCCGGGAGCGTGCGCAGCCGGTCGCGGTCCAGGAACACGGTTCCTCCCCAGGCGACCAGGGGCCCGAGCACCGGCCACCGTCGGACCTCGGTCTTGGCCAGCGACCGCCCCGGGCGACCGGCCGCGAGCAGCGGGATGTCCAGCCAGGAGACGTGGTTGGCGACCACCAGCGCCCCGTCGGCGCCGACCGCCCGGCCGTCCCGGCTCCGGACGAAGCCGACCGCCCCGGTCCGCCCGTCCACCCCAGCAGCCCCGCCCGCCCCGGTCCGCCCGTTCGCCCCGGGGGTCCGGGCCGTGCCGAGGTGTACGGTCACCCCGAGGGAGCGCAGCACCACCCGCGCCCAGAGCCGGATCAGCCGGTCCCGGGCGCCGTACGGCAGCAGTCGCACCGGCGGGGTGAGCAGCACGCCGGCCGCCACCGCCACCAGGCAGGCGGTCAGCCGCAGCACCCGCCGGGGGTGCGAGACCTCCGGCGCGCGCTCACTGAGGCAGGTCTCCGGCCGGCAGGGCGCGGTCGGCAGCCAGACGCTCATGACGAGCTGCCCAGGGCGGCCGCTCCGGACAGGAAGTGCCGCAGGTAGCGCGGGTCGGTGCGCTCCAGCGACAGCAGGACGTACAGGTCCGCGCAGTTGAAGTCCGGGTCGTGGGCGGGCTCGCCGCAGACCCAGGCGCCGAGCCGCAGGTAGCCGCGGAGCAGGGCGGGCAGGGCGCCGCGCTCGGCGCGCGGCACGCCGGTGGCGTCCCAGCGGCGGTGCGGGGTGACCCGGTACTCCGCCGGGGCCAGGTGCTTGGCGCTGACGGTGTCCCAGACCCGGGCCGCCGTGGCACCGCCGTCCTCCAGGTCGATGGAGCAGCAGCCGCCGACCCAGGTGTTTCCGGTGTCGGCGAGGTAGCGGGCGATGCCGCCCCACATCAGGTTGATGACGGCACCGCTGCCCCGGTGCTCGGGGCTGATGCAGGAGCGGCCGAGCTCGACCAGGCCGGGCCGGACGGGCGCCAGCGCGGAGAGGTCGAACTCGCCGTCGGAGTACAGCCGTCCGGCCCGGCGGGCGGCTTCGGGACGGAGCAGCCGGTACGTGCCGACGACGGGCCCGTCCTGGCCCTCGCGGACCAGCAGGTGGTCGCAGTACTCGTCGAAGGGGTCGACGTCGAGTCCGGCGACGGGGCTGTGCAGGACGGCGCCGAGCTCGGCGGCGAAGACCTGGTGGCGCAGCCGCTGGGCGGCGCGCACGTCGTCCTCGTCGCGGGCGAGGGAGACGGTGTAGGCGGTCGGCGCCGGGGCCGGCCGGGTGCGGGGCGCGGGGACCGCCGGGGTGTCGTGGGTGGGGGCGACTGCGGACGGAGCGTACGTGGGGACGGTGGTCATGGCGGACCCTCCAGGGCAGCACGATCGGCGGTGCCGTGGATCGCCAGGGCACCGTTCCGGCCCGCAGGGGTCGTGCATCGGGCGCGGACCGGTCCCCGTATGTGTCTCCAAGCCGGTTGGCATTCACGTTGCGGGCCGGAGGAGCGCAGATGTGCACCTGTTGAATGGGGCCACCCGTGGCGGGCCTTGGCCTGTCGGTCATCTGCCGGGCACCGGGCGGTCGTTCGGCCGGGGTGGACAACGGGGGCGCGTACCTGATTCGTACGCGCCCCCGGAGAATGCCCCCAGAGTCGGCCCCCGGGTCGGCCCGAGGATCAGAAGCCCCGCCAGCCCGCCGGGTCGACGCCGCCCGGGACGGCGTCGGCCGGTCCGTACGGTTCGCGGGTGTAGACGAAGGAGCCGATGTCCAGGTGGCTGACCGTGCCGTCGGGGTGCCGGACCACCCGCAGGGTCTCGCCCGCGTAGTAGCGGTCGAGGCCCAGCCAGGTGCCGTCCGGCTGCGGCCGGAAGCGGGAGCCCCGGCCCGCGCCGGTCAGCGGGGTCAGTTCCAGGACGCCCTCGGCGCGCAGCCGCAGGGCGTTGGGCGCGGCGCCCCAGTACCAGGGCCCGGTGAGGGCGAGCAGCTCCTCGTCCACCTCGGGCAGCGGGCGCCAGGGTTCGGGCAGCCGGGGCTCGTGGGCGGCCGTGATGCCGATCAGTTCGGCGGCCAGCCGGCCGGTGCCGCTGCCGTTGGCGTTGGACAGCGCGAAGGCGGCCAGGCCGTCCTCGGCGCTGATCCACAGGCAGGCCGTGAAGCCGGGCATCGAGCCGGTGTGGCCGTACAGCACCCGGCCTTCGTGGCGGGACAGTTGCACGCCGAGGCCGTAGGCGGAGGTCCACTCGGCGTCCTCCGGGCCGACCTCGGGGCGGCGCATCTCGGCGAGGGTGTCGGCCTTGAGCACCTGGTCGTCGCCGGCCGCGAGGAAGGCCGCCCAGCGGGCCAGGTCGGCACCGGTGGACCAGAGTTGACCGGCCGGGGCCATCAGCCCGGTGTCGGTGGGGGGTTCGGGAAGCATGACGTCGGCCCACGGGTGGACGGCGAAGCCCCCGGCGTGCGGGTGCTCGGGCAGCAGGGTGGTGCGGTCCATGCCGAGCGGGGCCAGCACCTCGCGGCGCAGCGCCTCGCCCCAGGGCTCGCCGCGCAGCCGCTCGACCAGGGCGCCGAGCAGCGCGTAGCCGGGGTTGGAGTAGTGGTGGCGGCGCCCGGCCGGGTGCTTGAGCGGGCTCGACTCCTCCAGCAGGTCCCCGAGTCCGGGCCGCAGGGCGCCTTCGGTCCGCTCCCACCAGGGCCCGGGCGTCTCGGCGGCGAGCCCGCCGGAGTGGGCGAGCAGCTGGGCGACGGTGAGGTCGTCGGCCGGGGTGCCGGGCAGGTGGCGGCCGAGCGGGTCGGCGAGGTCGAGCAGGCCCTCGTCGCGCAGCCGCAGCACCAGCACCGCGGCGAAGGTCTTGCTGAGCGAGCCGATCCGGTACTGGACGTCCAGGTCCGGTGCGTGCCCCTCGATCATGCTGCGGGCGCCGGTCCACACCAGCCGGCCGTCCCGCACCACGCCCGCCACCATCGAGGGGGTGCGGCCCTCGGCCTGGGCGACGGCGGTGCGGTGCAGCAGGGCGCGGGCGGTCGTGGGCAGCAGTCGGTCGGGCAGGTCGGCGAAGTGATCACTGTTCGGCATGCCCGGACAGTAGCCCAGCCGACCCGTGGGCCCGACCGAATATCCGCTCAGCGCGGCAGCGGCGACATCCGCTCAGCCCGGCAGTGGCGGTAGCTCCGGCCGCTCCAGCCACGCCTCGAACAGCGGGCCGAGGGGGGCCGTGGTGTACCGGGAGGCGTGCGTCAGGAGGTCGCCGGTGGTGACCACGCCGTGCCGGTTGACGCCGGCCCAGTCCCGCAGCATCGCGAAGAACGCGTCCTCGCCGAGCGCCCGCCGCAGCGCGTGCACCACCAGGCCGCCGCGCTGGTACAGCCGGTCGTCGAACATCAGCCGGCGGCCCGGGTCGCCGAGCCGGAGGTCCTGCGGCAGCCCGGCCAGCAGCCGGTGCGCGGCGGCGGCGTGCACGGCGGCGGCCGGGCCCCCGGCGTGCTCGGACCAGAGCCACTCCGCGTACTTGGCGAAGCCCTCGTTCAGCCAGATGTGCCGCCAGTCGGCGATCGTGACGCTGTTGCCGAACCACTGGTGGGCCAGCTCGTGGGCGATCAGCCGCTCCCGCTCCCAGCCGCCGCCGAGGTGGTTGGTGCCGAAGGTGGCCACGCCCTGCGCCTCCACCGGGACGTCCAGCTCCTCGTCCGCGACCACCACCGCGTACTCGCCGAACGGGTACGGCCCGAAGACCTCGGCGAAGTGGGCCATCATCTCGGGCTGCCGGGCGAAGTCCCGGGTGAGGTCCCCGACCAGCCGCTCCGGCACGTACCCGGTCTGCGGCACCGACGGCCGGGCGGCCAGCGGCACCGCCCGGTAGTGCCCGATGGAGACCGTCACCAGGTACGGCGAGGTCGGCGCGCTCTGCTCGTACACCCAGGTGGTGCTGGACGCCCGGGTGGTCCGGGTGAGCAGCCGTCCGCCGCTCAGCACCGTGAACGGGGACGGCGTGGTGACCGCCACCTGGTACGTCGCCTTGTCCGCGGGCCGGTCGTTGCACGGGAACCAGGACGGCGCGCCGACCGGCTGGCTGGCCACCAGCGCGCCCTCGGTCAGCTCCTCCCAGCCCAGGCCGCCCCACGGGCTGCGCACCGGGCGGGGGTTGCCGGTGTAGTGCACCTCGACGGTGAACGCCGCACCGGCCGCGAGCGCCTTCGCCGGGCGGATCCGCAGCTTGCCGCCGCGGTGGGTGTAGCGGGCGGCCCGGCCGTCGACCAGCACCCGTCCGATCCGGAACTCGGCCAGGTCGAGCGCGAACTCGGCCAGCGCCGCGTCCGCGACCGCGCTCAGCCGGGCCGAGGCGGCCAGCCGGTTGGGCCCGGGCCGGTAGTCCAGCGCGAGTTCGTAGCGGTGCACCCGGTAGCGGTGGTCTCCGCTGTTCGGGAAGTACGGGTCCGGTCCGGCGGCGGCCGGCGGGGCGTGCTTGGGCTTCACGGGGGCGGGCGCTTCCTGCGGGCCGGGACGGGTGGGGGCGGTCGTACCAGTGGGACGGGGAGGGGTGGTCGTACCGGAGGGAGGGGCGGTCACGACGTGGTCTGCCACGCCTCGATGGGGTTGCCCAGCCACCGGGTGTCCGCGGGGACGGACTCGGCCCGCATCACCAGCGAGGCCGGGCCCAGCGTGCTGCGCTCGCCCACCGTGCTGCCGGGCAGCACGATCCCGCCCGGGCCCAGGGTGGCGCCCTCGCGGAGGACCACAGTATCCATCCGCATGATCCGGTCGTGGAAGAGGTGGGTCTGCACCACGCAGCCCCGGTTCACGCTGACCCCGTCGCCGAGGGTGACCAGGTCCGCCTCCGGCAGCCAGTAGCTCTCGCACCACACGCCGTGCCCGACCTTGGCACCGAGCGCGCGCAGCCACAGGTTCAGCACCGGGGTGCCCGGCACCGCGCCGACCAGCCAGGGCACCGCCAGTACCTCGACGAAGGTGTCGGCGAGCTCGTTGCGCCACACGAAGCCGCTCCACAGCGGGTGCTCCACCGCCCGGAACCGGCCGACCAGCAGCCACTTCGCGGCCACCGCCACCAGGCAGGCCACCCCGCCCGCCGCCAGCAGCACCAGGCCGGAGAGCAGCGCCGCCGCCAACGGGGAGCCGTCCGCCAGCCAGGACAGCGCCGCCACCGTCAGCAGGCCCAGCGCCCCCGAGGCGAGCACCGGCAGCAGCCGGGCCAGCTCGACCAGCCCGCGCGCCCAGCGCAGCCGGGCCGGCGGCTCGTAGGTCAGGCTCTGGTCCGCCCGGTCGGCCGCGCGCGGCAGCCGCACCGGCGGCATGCCCAGGTAGGAGCTGCCCTTCTTCGCCTTCGCCGGCGTCGCCGACAGCACGCCCACCAGACCCCGCTTGGGCACCGAGCGGCCCGGCGCGGTCATCCCCGAGTTGCCGAGGAAGGCCCGGTCGCCGACCTTCGCCTCGCCCAGGCGCATCCAGCCGCCGCCCAGCTCGTAGGGCGCGATCAGGGTGTCGTCGGCCAGGAACGCACCGTCCCCGACGGTGGTCAGGCTGGGCAGCGCCAGCACCGTGGACACCTCGGCGCCCCGGCCGACCCGCATCCCCAGCGCCCGCAGCCACAGCGGGGTGACCAGTCCGGCGTACAGCGGGAAGAGCACCTCGCGGGCCCGGTCCATCAGCTGGCTGACCGTCCACGCCTGCCAGCTGACCCGGCCGTGCAGCGGGTGCACCCCGGGCACCAGGCCGATGCTCAGCAGCCGGACCAGCACCACCAGCTGCGCCGCGTACAGCGCGCCGTACGCCAGGGTGGCGGGCAGCAGGCCGAGCAGGGCGCCGCCGAGCGCCGGACCGAGGTCCGCGCCCTGCTCGACGAACCGGGAGAGCACGGCGAGGGCGGCCGCGGCGGGCAGGACCGGGAGCAGGCCGATCAGGGCGTCGCCGGCGCCGTACAGCGCGGCCCAGGCGGGCCGGCGCACGGGAGCCTCCGTCGGCCAGGACCACTCGGCCCGGCCCAGCTTGACGGCGGGCGCGCCGCCCCAGCGCTGGCCGGTCGGCACCTGGCCGGTGACGCTGGAGCCGGGCAGCACCTGGGCGCGCTTGCCGACCCGGGCACCGGGCAGCAGCGTCGACCGGGTGCCGACCACCGCGTCGGCGCCGACCTTGATCTGGCCGACCTCCAGCCGGTCGCCGTCCAGCCAGTAGCCGGACAGGTCGACCTCGGCCTCGACGGCGCAGCCCCGGCCCAGCTTGAGCATCCCGGTCACCGGCGGCAGCGAGTGGAGGTCCACCTCCTTCGCGACCTTGGCACCCAGCACCCGGGCGTAGGGGACCAGCCAGGCGCCGGACAGCTCGGTCGCGCCGCTCAGCTCGGCGAGCCGCTCGGCCGCCCACAGCCGCAGGTGCACGGCGCCGCCGCGCGGGTAGCGGCCGGGGCGCAGGCCGCGCAGCAGCAGCCGGGCGCCGCCGGCTCCGATCGCGAGCCGGCCCGGCGAGCTGTACAGCAGCAGCGCGCCCGCACCGACCACCCACCAGGACGCGGTGGGCGCCCACGGGTAGTCGCCGACGTGCGCGAGCAGGTTCCCGGCGGCCAGCAGGGCGACCGTCCAGCGCAGGCCGACCACGGTGAACAGCGGGACCAGCAGGAGCAGCTGGAGCAGCTTGGCCCTGGTCGGCACCAGGGTGACGGTACGGGCCTCGCCGTCGGAGGTGGCCGTGCGCTCCAGGTGGCGGGCGAGCTTGCGCAGTGTCGGGTGCTGGTAGATGTCCAGCACCGCGGCGTTCGGGTAACGGGTGCGCAGCAGGGTGGTCAGCCGGGCGGCGGCCAGGCTGCCGCCGCCGATGGCGAAGAAGTCGTCCCGGGCCCCGGCCACCTGCACGCCGAGGATCTCCGACCACTGCTCGGCCAGCCAGGCCTCGGTGCCGTACAGCCGCTCGCCCGGCCCGGCGGCCTCCAGCTCGGGCAGCGGCCAGGGCAGGGCGTTGCGGTCGACCTTGCCGGAGGTGCGGGTGGGCAGCGCGTCGACCGGCGCGAGCAGCGGCACCAGGGCGGCGGGCAGCTCGGCGCGCAGCCGCTCCACGGCCCGCTCGCGGTCGAAGCCGTCCTGGAGCACCAGGTAGCCGACCAGCAGCTGGTTGCCGCCGCGCGCGGTCCGGACGGCCGCGGCCGCGCCGGCCACGCCGGGCAGCGCCTGCAGGGCGGCGTCGACCTCGCCGAGCTCGATCCGGCGCCCGCCGAGCTTGATCTGCTCGTCGGTGCGGCCGAGGAACAGCAGGCCGGCCGGGTCGGCCTGGACCAGGTCACCGCTGCGGTAGGCGCGCTCCCAGCCCAGCGAGGGCAGCGGGGCGTACTTCTCGGCGTCCTTCTCCGGGTCGAGGTAGCGGGCCAGGCCGACCCCGCCGATCACCAGCTGCCCGGTGCCGCCGGGGGCGACCGGCTGCCCGGCCTCGTCGACCACGGCGAGGTCCCAGCCGTCCAGCGGCAGGCCGATCCGGACCGGGCCTTCACCGGTCAGCAGGGCGGCGCAGGCGACCACGGTGGCCTCGGTCGGGCCGTAGGTGTTCCACACCTCGCGGCCCTCGGTGACCAGGCGCTGCACCAGCTCGGGCGGGCAGGCCTCGCCACCGAAGATCAGCAGCCGGACCTCGTTGAGCGCCTCCGCGGGCCACAGCGCGGCCAGGGTCGGGACGGTGGAGACCACGGTGATCTCCTGCTCGGCCAGCCAGGGACCCAGGTCGGCGCCGCTGCGCACCTGGGAGCGGGGGACGGGCACCAGGCAGGCGCCGTGCCGCCAGGCCAGCCACATCTCCTCGCAGGAGGCGTCGAAGGCGACCGACAGGCCGGCCATCACCCGGTCGCCGGGGCCGATCGGCTCCTCCTGGAGGAAGAGCGCGGCCTCGGCGTCGACGAAGGCGGCGGCGTTGCGGTGGGTGACCGCGACGCCCTTGGGCTTTCCGGTGGAGCCGGAGGTGAAGATGATCCAGGCGTCGTCGGCGGGGGAGGGGCGGCGCTCCGGGGCGGGCGCGCGCTCCGCGGTGCCGCTCAGGGCGCGCCCGGCGCCGAGCACGGCGGCCACGGCGGCCTCGCCGAAGACCAGCTGGGCGCGCTCGTCCGGGTCCTCGGCGTCCACCGGGACGTAGGCGGCGCCGGCCGCGAGCACGGCGAGGATCGAGACGTACAGGTCGTTGGTGCCGGAGGGCACCCGGACGCCGACCCGGTCGCCGGGGCCGATCCCGGCGGCGGCCAGGCGACGGCGCAGCTGCTCGACCTCGGCGGCCAGGGCCCGGTAGCTGAGCACGGTGCGCCCGTCGTCGAGGGCCGGCTCGTCGGGGTGGGCGCGCACGGTGGCGTCCAGCACGTCGACCAGGGTACGCGGGGCGGCGGCCGGGCGGCCGGGGAACAGGGCCCGGGGCGGCGCGGGCCGCGGCGGCATGGAGTCCGGCACCGGCAGCGGCTCCGGCGCGGGCTCCGGCGCGGGTCGCGGCGGCGTGGCGTTCTGCTTCGGGTGGCTCGGTTCAGCGGTCATGGCAGCCCGTGCGCTCCTCTGTCCTCGCCCCGTTCCTACCGATGTCCGACCCCTGGGGCGGCGGGATCACCTGTGCGACGGGTGACCCCGCTCCGGGGCCGGAGCGGACAACCCGACCGATGGTAGCCCCGGGGCGGTGAGCCGGCAGCGGGCCGCAGAAGGCTCAACTTGGCCTTGAACGGCCGAATCTGACGTCACGTCAGTCAACAACTGATGCCCGTTCGTATCGATGTGACGATTCGTCAGTCGAATTGACGGATCGTCAGGTCGACTTTTCGATCGTGACCCATGCCACAGGAAATGCTGCTCCGTTCGGGTGGCGGGCCGGGCCGGGCGGTGCCGGGCGCGGCACCGCCCGGGGTCGGACGGTCAGCGGAAGAGGTGCAGGTGCTCGTCGAGGAAGGCCGTCAGGCTGCGCGGGGGGCGCCCGGTCAGGCGGGTGAAGGTGTCGTCCGGGACCTCCCTGCGGACCATCGCGAGCTGCTGGATCTCCACCACGTGGGCGGCCAGCCAGTCCGGCATCCCGGCCCGGCCGACCAGGTGGGCGTGCAGCTCGCCGGGCGCCAGGTCCAGGTAGCGGACCGGTCGGCCCAGCAGCTCGCCCAGCAGCGCGGCGAGCTCCGGGTGGCTGTAGGCGCGCCCGCCGGTGAGCGGGTAGCTGCCGCCGGCCAGCTCCGGGTGGGTCAGCACCTCCGCCGCGGCGTCGCCGATGTCCCGGGCGTCCACGTAGTTGCACCGGGCCTGCCCCATCGCGCCGTGCAGCACCCCGCCGGCCGCCACGCCGGGCGCCAGGAGCAGCAGCTTCTGCAGGAAGGCGTACGGCCGCAGGACGGTCGTGGTGACGCGCAGCGACCGCAGGTGCTCCTCGATCCGGTGGTGGCCCCGGGAGACGGCGACCGGGGAGTCCGGTTCCGCGGCCGGGGCGGACACCTTGACGATGTGCTCCACGCCGCAGTCGACGGCCGCCTCGATCGCGGCCAGTTCGTACTGCACCTGGCGTGGGCCGTTGGCCATGGTGAGGAACAGCTGGCGCGCGCCCTGGAACGCCCGGCGCAGCGAGGCCGGGTCGGCGGCGTCGGCCGGGAGGGTGGTGGTCCGGGCGAGCGTGTGGTCGTCCAGCGCGGCGGCCAGTCGGGCGGGGTCGCGGCTGAGGGCGCGGGTCGGTACGCCGAGGGCGGCCAGGCTGCGCAGGGTGGCACCGCCGGTGGCGCCTCCGGCGCCCATGATGACGATCATGACGTCTGCCTTTCGGGTCGGGTGGTGTTGGCGTTGGTGTTGGCGTTGGTCGTGGTGTCGGCGGGGAGCCGGTGCTGCGGCTCCCGGGCGGGCCGGTTGGCGCGCCAGCGCCAGGTGGTGATGGTCCCGGCGATCGCCGAGGAGACCGGCAGGTCGACGGGCAGCCGCCGTGGCCAGGGGCTGTCGGCGAGCGGCGGGAGGTGCGGGAGCCAGCGCGCGGCGGCCAGGCCGACGGCGAGGCCGAGGGCGGCGGCGAGCAGCCCGGAGGCGGCGGCCGCGAGCGCCCGGGGCGTCCGGGGCGTCCGGGTCGGTGCGGCCCGGGCCGAGCGGCGGCGGAGTGCGGCGCCCAGCACGGCGGCCACCAGGGCGGAGGTGCCGCCGATGGTGGTGAAGGCGGCGACGACCAGCTGGGGCTGCTGGGTGGCGACGCCGCCGATCCCGGCGCTGACGGCGGGCATCGCGTAGGAGGTCAGGACCTCCCGCCAGAGGACGAAGGGCGGGGGTGCCCCGGGGGCCTTCTTGCTCACGGTTGCTCCTCGATGGATCTGGTTAGGCACCTAAGCATTTGTGCTTAGGTGCCTAACTATTGGGGTGAAGAGAAGGCGGACCGCTCGGCGGCCCGCCTCGGGCTCGGGTGGTGCTTGCCGCCCTCGGGGCGGGGTGTCGGTCCTCGGTGTGGGGGCGTCAGTCCTCGGCGAGGGCGTCGATGCCCGCGACGATCCGGGCCAGCAGGTCCAGGAAGGTCGCGCGCTCCTCGACGCTGAGACCGCCGACCAGCGACTGCATCCGGGCGAAGTGCTCGGGGGCGAGCTCGCGCAGCCGGTCGGCGCCGCGCGCGGTCAGGATCACCACGTTGCCACGGCCGTCCTCGGCCGACGGCCGGCGGACCACCAGCCCCTCCCGCTCCAGCCCGTCGACCAGGCCGGTCACGGTCGCCCGGGAGACCCCGAGGGTCGCCGCGAGCTGGGACGGCGACTTCTCGCCGCCGTGGTCCTCCAGGTCTGCCAGCAGCCGGTACCGGCCGGTCGACAGGCCGAACCGCCCGAAGTGCACCTCTCCGGCCTGCCCGAGCCGCGCCCCCGCCGTCATCAGCCGGGCCGCGACCAGGATCGCCTGCGGATCGGCCGACAGGCCGTAGCGGGCGATCTGCCGACGGACCTGCTCGATGCTGGGGGCGGCGGGACCGGTCTCGGGGTGCTGCGTCATGAAAGTAATATGGCGCCTCATCAGATTCCGGTCAAGCTGCCCCGGTCGCCCGTGCCCGGGAGACCGGCCCGGCGACGGTGGTGCGGTAGGGCCCCTTCGGTCGGTCAGCGCCCGGTCAGTGCCCGTTCAGTGCCCGGCGCAGACGGGTCAGCCAGTCCTGGGCCGTGCCCCGGACCATGGGGTGCCGTGCCCGGAAGTCGTCCCAGGCCCCGGGCGGGAGGGCCAACGAGTCCAGGTGCAAGGTGGTCCCGCTCGCCGGGGTGACGGGTCCTCGGCGGAACACCCGGTGCAGCAGTTGCGGGGAGGGGCCGGTGCCGGCGGCCTCCGCGAGCAGGACGGCGTCGTAGAGGTCCTTGGGCTCGGCGCGGCCCTCCGTCGCGGAGTCGGCGTGCAGCCACAACAGCTTCCAGGCGAGCGACAGCTCACGGCTCGCGGTGCGTACGGGGGTCGGCGCAGCGCCGTCGCCGCGGGGGACCGCCGTCCACACGGGGGCCTCGGGGAGCCGCTCGTCGCGGGCGAAGTCCAGTGTCACCTCGCCGGGCGGGAGACCGTCGGCCCGCCAGGGGATGGCCAGGCGGATGCCCGGGGAGTCGTACTCCGCGTAGGTCCAGGTGCCGTCGAGCCGGGCGGCGGCCGGGTCGAGGACCAGCCCCGGGGCGGCCGTCGGCTGCTCACGCACCAGGTCGAGCAGCGTCCGGTGGGGCGGGTCGGCCTCCGGCTCCGCCGCGCCGATCCAGTGCAGTCCTTCGGGTGCGAGCACGGGTCGCAGACCGGGCGTGTCGACCTCCTCGAAGCTCCAGATCTCGTACCGGGCAGCGCCGTCGGCGGCTTCCGGCCACTGCTGGAGGGTGGCCGGCTCCGCCACGTACGGGTACGGGTGCCCGGGATCGACGGGGATCAGTGGTGGCGGCGGGACGATCCAGTCGAGGTCGGCGGGCTCCCGTGCGTCGGCCCCCACCCAGGCCGGCATCACCATGCTTCCGCGCAGCACCAGGATGTCCCCCAGGCGGGAAGTGGCGACCAGGGCGAGGAGGTGGTCGAGGACGGCCCGGTGGGCTCGACGGCGACCGCCGTCGTGCTCGAAGTCCCCCGCGAGATCCTTCACTTCCGCCACTCCGCGCCTGCTCGTCCGTCCGTCCGCTCGTCGGTGGCCGACTGTAGTGGCCACCACCGACAGCGTGCGGGCCGGCCGGGACCGCGGGGACGGGGGGAGGCCCGCGGTCCCGGCCGTGGGAGGCACCGGCCGACGTGGGGGCGTGGCCGGTCTGCCCAGCAGCCCCGCGAGGGGGTGGTGGGGCTGCTGTGACCCGGAATGCTAGACCGGTCCGGGCCGCATGAACAGAGCTTTGACCTGCGAACTTTCGGCCGCGGACATGCCAGCGGGCCGGGGGTCCAGCGCCGGTGGGCACAGCTCGGACGCGGAGGATGCCGATGCCCGACCGGATCCTTCGGCGACCGCTGGAGTAGGTCTCGCAGTCGTATCGGGTGATCTTCATGAAGGGGTTCCGCGTGTCAACTCCGGCCGAGCCGCCACCGAGTGCCGAACAGCACCCCTCCGACAGGCCGGGCCGGCTCATGGACGCCGCGCCGACCGCGGCCCGGTCGGGGTGGCCTGCGGGGCGTACGGGGCCTGCGGGGCGTTCGGGGCGTGGCCCGCGTGCCCGGGCGTGGATGTGGACCGGGATCGCGGGCTGCGTGCTGCTGGCCGCCGGACTGGCCGTGGTCCTCGCCTCCCCGTCGGATGACCGCGAGAGTCCGGTGGCGCTGACCTCGCTCGCGCCCGGCACCTGCTTCCGGAACCCCTCCGCGAGCTACCTCCAGGCCCATCACGATGCCCCGGACGGGCCGGGCCGTGACGTGCTGCCCGTGACATGCACCGAGCCGCACCGCGGCGAAGTGGTCGCCCAGGCCGCCCTCGACCCCGACCAGGTCCGCCACAACGACCTCGCCACCGCCTCGCAACTGGCCTGCCGGGAGCCCTTCGCGGACTACAACCCGGACTTCTGGGCCCTCCCGGACAACGCCGTCATCACCCCCCTGCCCCCGCGGGAGCAGGACCTCAAGGACCACCCGGTCGCGACCTGCCTCTACCTGGGCCGGAGCATCCCGCTCACCCGCCCGCTGCGCGCCGACACCTCCCGCCTGACCGCCGAGCAGCGCCGCTACCTGGACGCCGTGCGCTCCTACGACAACGTCTCCTCGGTCGGCCTGGACGCGGGGGAGTCGACCAACGACCACCTGACCGCCTGGGCGGGCGAGATGGCCACGGCCGAGCAGCATGCGGTGGACGAACTCCGGAAGGCCGGAGCACCGGCCGGGGCCGAGCAGCAGTTCGCCGTCGTGCTCGACCAGCACCGCAAGGCCGTGTCCGCCTGGCAGGCGGCGGCGGCCGGGACGACCCGCGCCGAGATCCACCATCAGATGGACGCCGCCCGCGAGGCCGACCACGCCGCCATGGACCCGGACCAGGCCGTCCGCGGCGCGCTGGGGCTCTCGACCGCCATGCGGCCGCGCGGCTACTCGCTCTGACGGTGCCTCAGGAAGAGGGCCGGGGCGGGCGGTAGTTCGGCCGGGACCGCAACACCCGCAGCAGTTCGCCCAGTTCGTAGGGGTGGAACTCGCTCTTCGGTACGGCCACCGGGAGTTCACCGCGGGCGTAGAGGTACAGGTGGTCCCGGTCGTCCCTGATCCGGGAGAAGCGCGACCAGGAGAACGCCTGCCGGAAGCCCCCGGTGGTGAAGGCGCAGCCGCTGTCGGCGAAGGTGATGGTCAGCGGGCCGGGGTACTGCGCCCGGTGGCGGGCGACGCGGAGCCTGGTGACGAACGACTGCCAGAAGGCGAGCAGCGGCGCGACCACCACCAGCACCACGCCGAGCACCGTCTGGCCACCCGTCACCAGCAGGGCGATGCCGCAGGCCGCGAGCACCGCGCAGCAGGTCCGGACCACCGCGAAGCGGCGCCGGTAGGCCCGCCGCACCCCGCGGTACTCCTCCTCGGCCGTCAGCTCGTAGCTGACGTGGATGCTCACAGTTCGCCCTCCGGTGGTTCGTCCACTGTCCCGTCGCCCCGGTATCCTGCCAGCAGCGGCGGCGGGCGCCAAGTGCTCTGGCCCGCACCGGGGTTCAGGGGGCGGGGACGGGACGGTGCCGCAGGTCCGGACACGGCCGCGGTGAGACGGACGGCCAGGGCGGCGCCCAGGTGCTGCTCCAGCACCGCGACCGGGTCGAGGCCCTCGGGCATCCGGAATCCGGCCGGGAGTTCCTCGGCCGCCTGCACCCGGTCGATCCGGTAGGTGCGTACGCTGTCCGCGCGGCGCGGCGCGGCGCGTCCGCTCCGGGACGGTCGCGGCCTCCTCCCGCTGCCTCCCCGCAAACCTCGACCAAGGAAGTGAGTCCCACCGTGGACATCCTGCTCATCGGCGGCCTCTGGCTCGACGGCAGCGCCTGGGACGCGGTGGTACCCGCGTTGGAGGCGCTGGGGCACCGCCCGCGGCCCGTGACCCTGCCGGGCCAGGGCGACGGACGCTCGTCCGCCACGCTCGACGACCAGCTCGCCGCAGTCCTCGCCGCCGTGGACGCCGCCGAGGAGAAGCCCCTCGTCGTAGCGCACTCGGCCGCCGCCACCCTCGGCTGGCTCGCTGCCGACGCCCGCCCGGACCGGGTCGCCAAACTGGCGCTGATCGGCGGCTTCCCCCACCAGGACGGCCGCCCCTATGCCGACTTCTTCGCCATCCACGACGGCGCGATGCCCTTCCCCGGCTGGGGCCCGTTCGAGGGGGCCGACAGCGCCGACCTCGACGAGGAGCTCCGCCGCCGTACCGCCGCCGAGGCCGTACCCGTCCCCGAACAGGTGGCCAGGGGAGTGGTCCGGCTGACGGACCGCCGCCGCTACCAGGTGCCGGTCGTGGTGGTCTGCCCGGAGTTCACCCCGCAGCAGGCCCGGGAGTGGATCGCCGCCGGCGAGGCCCCGGAACTCGCCCGGGCCGAGCACGTCGACTTCGTCGACATCGACTCCGGCCACTGGCCCATGTTCACCAGGCCCGCCGAACTCGCCCACCTCCTCGACGAGATGGCGCCCCGCGGCTGATCGCACCCGCACTCCGGCCCCGGAACCGGGTCCCGCCCGAGCTGAGGATCACCCCTTCGCTTCCCTGGCCGCCTCCGCCGTGACCTCCGCCGGGAACTCCGCCTGCGTCACCGCGGCACTGGTGGCGGTCACCATGCTGTCCGGTTGCTCCTCCTCGGTGCCGGATCGGGACCGCAGTGCGGAGGTGGGACTCATCCTGTGTGCATCGGAAGGCGTCGATCCCGTCCTGGGCGGTCGGATGCGAACGGAGCGGTGCGCGCTATCGGTCGACAACCGCTCTCCCCGCATGCTGGCGTACACGATCGACCTCGCCTGCACGAGTACCGAGCGCCACGCCTTCGACGCCGGCCGCACGGTCTACTACGTGCCGCCCGGCCGGCACACTATCGCCGCCGCCAGCATCCTGGACAGCGTCACCGATCGCGATCTGGCTTGTCGCATCGGTCCGGTGAGCGCCCAGGAGCTGACGCCGGAGGACGGCAGGCCGCAGCCGGCGGTGTCCCCCGACGGTGTGCTGGCGGCCGCGCTGGCGAGGCCGGGAACCGGTGGTGGTTCCGGCCGGGTCGGCACGGAGGCGTCGTCGTCGGCGTCCACGGGGGCGTCGGGCGCTGCGCGGGGCGAGGCCTCTGCTGCGGCATCGGCGTCCGCGTCGGCGGCAGCGTCCGCATCGGCTTCCGCTGCCGCCGTCCGGACGGCGGCAGCGCAGCAGAAGGCGCTCGCCCAGACCTGCACGATCGGCGACTACAGCGTCAGGATGAGCCTGGCCAACCCCGCCAACACCACGACCGTCGACCTCCTTCTCGATGTGACCTCGCACGATCCGAACACCGGGCTCGCCAGGCAGTTCGGAATCGTCGTCACGCTGCAGAACGTGGACGGCTCCGTGAACGCCGAGGGCACGGTGTGCGCCGAACTCCTGGGCGGTGACTCCCAACGGCTCGAGTTAAGCCCTGATCGGGGAACGGCGGACTGGACGACGGTGCACGTCACCCGTAGCCCCACCGCGCCCTGCTAGTGCCGCATCAGACCACGTTCGCCCCGTGTGCTCCGCGCGTCCGACCGGCGCCACTTGTCGGGTTGATCGGGCAGGATGTTCGCATGGAGGCATGGCGGATTGAGCCACTGATCAAGCTCGTGCTGGATTCTGGAGCGCGTGAGGATGAGCGGGTGGACGCCGCCATGTACCTGGGCGAGAGCGATGACCCGAGTGTCCGCGCGGCACTGGTTCAGGTCTGCTGCGACCGAGGGGCCGGGTACTCGCTGACCGCGGCCTGTGCGGGTGAGTCCCTGGGGGAGATCGCCGCGCGGACCGCCCCGCTCACGGCGGAGGAACTGGCGCTCTTCCGTGGAGAGGCGCTGAGGGAGTACCGCACCTCGTACGATCAGCTCATCGGCGTCGGCAATGGCGCGGTCGTGGGCTGAACCCTGGTCGGTCATTCTCTGCGAGGGCGTCTCGTTTCGACGCGTGAAGACCTGGAAGACCCCCGCGACCCCGACTGCTCCACGAGAAAGGCCCGGGGTCAGGACGGCTGGTGCGGGGGAGCGGGGGCGGCGGTGGAGGGCAGGAGCCAGTCGGTGGTGGGGTGCGGAGGCCGGTGCGCGGGGGCGGGACGGGGGGTGCCGCGGTAGCTCAGGTACATGCCGGTCAGGGCGGTGACCTTGGCGCGCAGCAGCCAGGGGTCGAAGGGCTTGACGATGAAGTCGACTGCCCCCGCGTCGTAGCCGCGCAGGGTGTTCTCCGGGTCGGAGCCGATCGCGGTGACGAAGATGATCGGGATGTCGCGAGTCTGTGCGCGGCCCTTGATCTGGGCCACGGTCGCGTAGCCGTCCATGCCGGGCATCTGCACGTCCAGGACGATGACGGCGATGTCGTTGTGCTGGAGCAGCGCCTTGAGCGCGTCCGGACCGGAGGTGACGGCCAGGACGTCCCAGTCGGCGGCCGCGAGGACGGCCTCCAGGGCCACCAGGTTCGAGGGCTGGTCGTCGACCACCAGGACCCTCGGCCGACCGGTGACGGCCGGGACGGCGGTATCGGCCGCGACCGCCTCGATCCGCAGCGGGTCCTCGCCGGCCTGTTGCTCCGCCGCGATCAGCTGGCGTTCCAGCAGCTCGCAGCGGGCCTCGGCGGCGAGCCGGCGCCGGAGCGCCTCGCCCAACTCGGCCTCCAGCCGGGCGACCTCCTTCTCCAGGTCCTGCTTCTCCAGGAGCAGGTCCTCGCGGTCGTCGACGTAGACGGCGATCTCGTCCGCGCGGGCGCGCTCCCGCGCCCAGTCGCTCTCCAGCTGGTTGAGGCGCAGTTCCAGATCGGCGATGCGGTGGTTCTTGTCGAGCAGGGCGTCGCCCAGGACGTCGCTGTGCGCGGCCGAGCGCCTCGACAGCCGGTCGGCCTCGGCCAGTTGGAACTGCAGCTGCTGCACGGCGTGGCCCACCGAGGCACTGGTCCGCAGCGCGGCCGCGTGCAGGGAACGGAGGAGCTCGACGGTCTCCAGGGTGGCGACGGTGCCCCGGTCGGCGCCCACGTCGGTGAGCAGGTCCTGGACGAACTGCCAGGACGGGATTCGCTGCCCGGACAGATAGCGGGACAGCGCCCCCGGGCTCAGGTGCCGGCGCGAGCCGTAGCGGCGCACCGACACCGCGGGCCACAGCCCGGCGAACAGACTGCGCAGGGCCTCGGCGAAGGCACGGCACTCCTCGTTCAGATCGGGGCTCAGCGGCTGCAAGTTCCCCACCCGGTCACCCCCTGCGTCCTACGGGCTCCACAACGGCACCATCCTTGCAGTATCGGTGTGTTGGTGTGTCGGCGTGTCGGTGTATCGGCACGTCGGTCCGGTCGCGGCCCGGGGACCGGGAGCCCGGGGCCCGGGCCGCGCCGGTGTCAGGAACTGGGCTCCGTTCCGGCCGGAGCCGTTCCGGCCGGGGCCCGTTCGGCCGGCGCCTTCTCGGCGGGCTCCTGCTCCGGACCGGCGACGAGCCGGTCGACGAAGGGCACGCTGACGCCGAAGGCCCCGGCGCCGTACAGCACGCACTGGGCCGCGTGCACGCCCCCAGCGGCGGCCAGGACGCCCGCGCCTATCCCCGTGAGCACGCCGATCAGCAGTACCAGGGTCGCCCTGGTCGACAGCAGCGGACGCCGCACCGTGAACCTCCTCGATCCGTGGCGGCCTCCGCCGACCACGACCTGCCCGCCAGTCGGATCGAGCTGACGGTGCGTCACAGCATGGACAGTCCAGCCCCCGTTGCGCCCCCGTTTCCGGGGCGGCAACACCGATCGGCAACACCGATGCCGGGATCGATGCGGCGTGGCGAGCTGCCTGCCGGGCGACGCAGGACGACGAACAGTCCGACCGGCAGCCGCACTGACGGGGGATGCAAGGGCCCGCGAAGCCCCTCGGCGTCCCGTTTCGACGTTCCAGGGGCGCCTCGTTCCCGCAGGTCAGGGGCCTTTCACCGTTCCAGTGTCCCCAACGGGGCGTGCGGTCCGGCGGCTGGGACGGACCGTCTCACAGGCTTCGGTCATCCGGTCGACGAAGGGTTCGACCGCTTTCCGAAGGGCGCCGAGCACCACGCCGGTGCCCGCCGCTCCGGCCGGTGGCGCCGGAAAGCCCTCAACCGCCGGGCCCGCGTCCACCGGTGCGAAGCCCGGAGCGAACGCCACCGCGTCCAAGTCGTCCGGCGGGCAGGCCTCGGAGGAGGCCAAGCCGGTCACCTGTACAGGCGACAACACCAGGACGACGGCCGCCCCGCTGAACCGCCTCGTGAACCACATGCTGCTCACGGTCACCAACACCGGCAGCGGCAGGTGCTTCCTGTACGGCTACCCGGCGGTCGGGTTCGGGGAGGCCCAGTCCGTGCCCCCGGTGATCGCCGACTCCAGGCCGCAGGCCGTCGTCACGCTCAAGCCCGGCGACTCCGGCTACGCCTCCGTGAACCTGTCCTCCACCGACGGCACCGACAGCACCGACAGCACCAACGGCCAGACGGTGAACTCCCTGGCCGTCTACTTCCACGGCCCGTCCGGCAACGAGAGCGTCGGTGCCGGATCCTAGCCCTCGCTGCCCGCCGAGGGCGTCTTCGTGGACGGCTCCCTCAAGGTCACCTACTGGCAGCAGTCGATGGACGACGCCACCTCCTGGTGATGCCTCGGCAACACCCCTTCGGCGAGAACACGAGAGAAGTGAGAACGAGAGAAGGCGGCGAGCGGGATCTGGCGGGAGGCCGGGAACGCGTCCTTCAACCGCCAGGCGCAGTGCCACTGACTTTGCGGCCACTAGGAGCTGTTCAAGGTTCGGATCATGTGGTTGCGGTCAGGGACTTCAGCCACATGATCGATCCGCGGAGGTGCAGTCCTGCTGTGTAGCTTTC